>WBUH01000026.1 GCA_008933805.1 Bacteroidota bacterium | reverse complement strand
ACGATGGGATTTTTTGTTTTATACTATTTCACTTTGAACGATAGCGCATCCCGACTTAGGTCGGGAAGGTCGTGGGTTCAAATCCCGCCACTCCGACTTAAACATACTAACCCCAAAAATCCCATCAAAAAACGATGGGATTTTTTTATTTTATACTATTTCACGTTGAGCGATAGCGCATCCCGACTTAGGTCGGGAAGGTCGTGGGTTCAAATCCCGCCACTCCGACTTAAACATACTAACCCCAAAATCCCATCACAAAACGATGGGATTTTTTGTTTTATACTATTTCATTTTGAACGATAGCGCATCCCGACTTAGGTCGGGAAGGTCGTGGGTTCAAATCCCGCCACTCCGACTTAAACATACTAACCCCAAAAATCCCATCACAAAACGATGGGATTTTTTGTTTATATGCCTCTCTAATAAAGAAACCCGGTCTGCGAGCGGGTTTCTGCATAACAAAACAAGCTATCACATACCTGTTAAATATTGCTAATTAACCATCTATCCTCCTTCTGTCTTGCCTTAGCAGGGCTCATCCTTGCTTTTAAGTTTAAAATAATCGTACAGAATAATTCCGCCCAGCACTACACAAACAATATAAAACACAATAAACTGAATGTTTAAGTATAGTACTCCCGCCAAAATTCCCCCACACAGATACGCAGTAACAATGCTTAATAACAACTTGGCCCTATCACGCAAAGATTTATCCCTTCTGAATTTTTGTTTGGTAAACATTGAGAAGATAATCCCCAAATCTGTGGTTAATCCCGTAAGGTGGGTAGTCTTTACCAGAAAATTTGAAACACTGGCCGTTAGTCCGTTTTGTAAACCCATAGCAAACAGCATCAGCGCAACAAGAATTTCGGTTTCTGTAAGTGTCTCTTTGTAAAAAAACTGCCCGTAACTTCCTACCAAAAACAAACAAAAAATCTCAATAGATAGCGGGGTTACGTGTGCTAAAAAGGGTTTTTTAGTATTAATTATTATTACATTGGATACAAAATTCCCGAAAAAGAAAAGGAATATCCACCCAAAAACCACCCCTGCTTGATACCAATTGCCCTTTGCAATCTCTTCGGCCAATATTGCATAATGGCCTGTAACATTAGAGGTAAAGGCAAAAAATATCATCAACGATGCCACATTGGCCATCCCTGCTGAAAACGCAGTTAATGAACCTAATTTAATATTATCCGAAAGCGTTCTAAACTTACTATACTCTGTTAACATACTATATCCTCTCAAACGTCATCTTTACTATACCTTTCACTTGCAGATCTATATCAAAATACAATACCAGCTTGTTATTGTTTAATTCCGATAAATCGTAATACTCTGTTTTATTATCCTGATAGTTCAGCTTAAGGATATGCCCTCTTCCTTTAAGCTTCCAATCAAGAGCAGTAGATGGCTTATTACCGTTGTGCAAATAGAGTTTACCGTCAGAAGTAAACCTCCAAACCTCAGCCTTATGAATAATAAGGTTCTCCATAATCTCAGTTTTCACGTTATCATCTATCAGCTTCGTAAAGCTTTCACCATCGTTGGTTTTATTCACCTTTTCATACTCCCACGATACTTCCTTCCATGAACCTACAATTGCCTCCTCAGGGCTTTTACCACTAGTTACCAACAGGATAAAAAAGCCTGTAATCGCGGCAAAAATGATTATATACAACGCTCTTATTTTCATAACTCTATAAATCAAACAACAACTCCGAAACATGATTTTTTTCGGGTAAACCCGCGCTTATTGCCCAATCATACTCTATCACCTTCAAATCACTTTTTCTGATAAACTTCATTATATCAAACCCATTATCCCCTGTTGATTTCAAGCGGTAACTCTTGGGAACTACAGCTTTGGCAATGCGATATCCCCCGATAAAATTCTGAAAGGCGGCTTGGTTATAGCCTAAAAATAAATCGGCATTAATTGTTATTCTTTGGTGGGTATATTTATTCCTTAAGATGGTTAGCCCCTCATTAAATTCTTTGCCGGCCAGTTTGCTTAATTGGGCTGCCTTTGAAAAAAACAATAATTCGGTGATTGAAAGAGGCATCCTGTATCCGTGAACCAAAAGCAGGTTTACTTCAGCATCAGGGTTTTGCTGCAAGAACTTTTTAACAGTAAATAATGACTCAACCGTAAAATCAGTCGGAACGATGATATTCTCCCCCATATAATTTTCTCCTTTTCAGGTGCAAAATTCATACGGGACCATTAGACGGGTCTTAAGATGAAATTAGAATAACATTAGAATGTTGTTTAAATACTGAAATTACCTAATGGCAATTTAATCTCGACAGTGGTTCCCTGGCTATGCAATGAATACACATTGATATCGCCGGAGTGTATCTTGATAATATTGCGTGCCAACGGCAACCCTATACCGTACCCCTCAAACTGCTTGGTGTTTGAAGCCCTGAAGAATGGGTCGTAAATGTACTGCAACTCATTTTCAGGTATGCCTATGCCGTTATCCTTTACTGCAACAATTATCTTATCAGCAGTAGCCCCTAACGAAACCGTTACAAGCTGATTTCTTGAATATTTACAAGCATTGCCTACAACATTTGTAAGAGCTAAGTGCAGCAACTGCTCATTTCCTTTCACCTTCAACTTTTCAGGAGTCTCTGGTAATAAACTAAAATCGATGTGGATTTTACTGACAGGATATAACTTTTCAATGGTAAGCTTAACATCCAAAATAAGCTGGTCTATCCTTACCTTATCAAACTTTTGCGACTTACCATTAAACCCTGTTTGTGCCAAAAACAACAAAGCTTGTACCTTTTTATCCAGCTTCTCAGCCTCATGTAAGATAATAGTAAGCGACTCTACATACTCTTCCTGACTACGGCTTTTTGATAAGGTTACATCCGCTTGCCCGATAATGGAGGTAAGCGGTGTATTAAACTCATGTGAGGCGTTACTTACAAAGTTGTTTTGGGTTTCAAACGAAGTTTGCAATCTATCCAGCATGTCATTAAACGTGCGGGCAAGGTTGGCGAACTCGTCGTTTTGACTGGGCAAACTCAACCTCAAACTCAGGTTTTCCGACCCTATTTTTTTAACCTTATTGGTTATTTGCTGTATGGGTTTAATAATCTTTTTAGTTACCCAAAACGATGCCAGCAAAATAAACAACACACTCACCAATATCAGTGTAATCAATACATTGCGCAGGTATGCTATATGGTGAGTATTGTAATAGTTTTCAGCCGATACTATTACAGCATATTCCTTTTCGCCTGATTTATATTTAATTCCTGCAAAAAAGGTATTACCCTTCTGATAGTTACCGGTCCCGTTTGCAATTATTTCTTTTATAAACGACACGGGAACTTTAGTATTTGCAGCTTCTTTATCTAATGAAGTGGTTGAGGTAATTTCGAAAATATGATCTTGTTCATTGGTTAGTTTCTCTAAATACTCGCTTTTTAATTCTTTAATTGAAGCTGTATTTTTCTGAAAATCCAACTCAACTTTGGCTGTGGTTGCAGCCCGTATCTCAAGCCGTTTATAAAAATCAGCAAATGAATATTGCGAGATAGAAAAATAAACAAACGCACTAAAAATAAGTGTATAGGTTATAAATATAACCAACAACAGCACAACTATTTTAATTTGTATTTTCATCGCTCTCTCTTAATGAATATCCCATTCCTATCATGGTTTGTATTAATCTGGGCATATTATTTTTCTCAAGTTTCTTTCTCAAATAATTAATATACACATCCACCACATTGGTACCTATATCAAAATTAATCCCCCAAACCTCCTCTAATAATTCTGTACGGCTAAACACCTTTTTAGGTGCTTTTATAAATGTATACAGCAATCTGTATTCTGTAGATGTAAGCGACACTTCCTGCGCATTCCGCTTTACTGCCTTTAGGTTATTATCCAACTCTAAATCTGCAAACCGGTAAACATCCTCTTCATTAGATTCAATATTTGGTTGTTGACTGTAATTATCAACCCTGCGCAAAAGTGTGTTTATACGTGCTACCAACTCAATAAACTTAAACGGCTTCACTAAATAATCATCAGCTCCCGTATTAAGCCCCAAAACAATGTTTTCGGCACTTCCCAAGGCGGTTAAAAACAACACAGGAGTTAACTGGTCGGTTTCACGAATTTTCTTGCACACATCCAGCCCGCTCACATCGGGCAGCATTATATCTAATACAATTAAATCGAACGACGATTTTTCGAACATACTTAAGCCCGATTCACCGTTTAGCGCAACGGCTACTTCAAAACCATTTTCTGTAAGTCCTTTGTATATAAAGGAGCACACGTTGGGATCGTCTTCTATTAAGAGAATTTTTTTCAAATAACTATTTGATTTAGGTGCGTAGTTACCCGCAATATTGCAAGATACTCAGTTAACCCCTTTGCGCAAAACCCATGCCTGCATATACCTATAACTCCATAGCTTATAATAAAAGGCATTCCTAAGTATTCCGAAACAGGATTGTATGAGTTTGTTTACTGTTTAGATACGCCCAATAACCCTGACCGATGCACCACCGCTATGGTGTTGAAATGCTATAGATGATGGTACTATGCAAGCATATTTCACCTATAATTTACTAAGAAAATGGGCGGGGAGGCCATTGAGAAATGGAAAGATTTTATACTTAAAAGCAAGGACTAACCTTGCTAAGGCAACACAGAAGGAGTATCGATGATTAATAGCAGTACTCAGCACACATGCTATAGTTTGTTGTGTATGCAGAAGCCCTATCTGCGAGCGGGATTTCTTTTCTAGAGGGGTATAACACAAAATTCCATCACAAAAGATGGGCATTTTGCTTCACCTTTCCATAGTAAACACCTCTTAAAAGTCCGTTTACTTCACCCTTTATCAGCTAAATCTACACGCCTTTGCAATTACTTCACAGTAAAACGTATAGCGATTCATCAAAAAAAATTGCGTACCTTGCAATCTACAGTCCCTTTCTTTATACATTCTCATCGTTACACATCTGTATAGTACTTAGGGTATCCTTCTACAATCATCACTTCACATAGTGTAGGCCGGTTCACACTTTAAAAGCAAACCGGTGCCATGTCTTTAAGGCATCTATAATCTAAAGAATGCTTGGCTTTCATTGCATGCTTTCCTTTATACACTTTGGTATTCCTTGCAATCATTTTAAACTCTCACAACTATGTTATCCGTAAAAAAAGAAGGTGTCTTATTAGAAAGTTCCTCGTTTGGTTTTGAAAAAGAAGGTGTGCTCAACCCTGCCGTAATAGCCGAAGGAAACACGGTTCATCTTTTTTACCGTGCAGTGGCCAAAGAAAATTATTCAAGTATCGGTTATTGCAGGCTTGATGGGCCACTAACAGTAGTAGAACGAAGCGACACCCCCATTCTTATTCCCCAAGCAAACTATGAATCAAGCGGTGTTGAAGACCCCAGAATTGTAAAAATAGACGACCTCTATTACTTAACCTACACAGCATACGATGGGGTAAATGCATTGGGGGCATTAGCTACATCACTTAACCTCACTGATTTTTTGAAACACGGGCTCATCACTCCCCAAATTCAGTACAGTAAATTTAGAAGACTGGTTAATAGCAAAGCTCCGATAAACGTAAAGTATTCCCGTTTTAACAAGCAAAACAGCCTAAAGATAAAAGACGAAAAGCCTGTATATGTTTGGAGCAAAAACGTAGTGTTTTTTCCCCGCAGAATTAATAACAAACTCTGCTTCCTGCAACGCATAAAACCTGATATTCAAATAGTTTACATTGACCGCTTAGACGATTTAACGGAGGAATATTGGGAAAACTACTTTTTGCACTTTGATTCAAAGATTATACTTGAACCCCAATACCCCCATGAAATAAGTTATATAGGTGGCGGTTGCCCTCCCATTGAAACCGAGCACGGATGGCTTTTAATCTATCACGGAGTGCAAGATACAGCGCAAGGATATGAATACTCTGCGTGCGTGGCGCTATTACACCTTGATAACCCTGAAAAAGTAATTGCCCGCCTGCCCTACGCATTGTTTTCACCCGAACTTGATTATGAACGCGTGGGAAAAGTAAACAACGTTTGTTTCCCCTCCGGAACGGTTGTATTTGACGACACTTTATACATTTACTACGGTGCTGCCGACACTACCGTTGCCTGTGCTTCCGTTAGCTTAACTGCTCTTCTCAAAGAACTTTCAGAAAATACCATTGCACATGAATAGAAATAGAACTTCGGAAATTCTGATAATTTCCTCCTACCCACCCAGAGAGTGTGGTATTGCAACCTACACCCAAGATTTACTGAGGGCACTAAAAAACAAATTCAATAACTCATTTAAGATACAGGTTTGCGCAATTGAATCTGAAAGCGAAAAACACAATTATACTGACGAGGTAAACTACGTATTAGATACGTCTGATAGCCATTCATACGAAGAACTGGCGCAGCGTATTAAAAGTGATAATTTAAAATTCGTTTTAATACAACATGAATTTGGTTTTTTTAAAAGCCACGAAGATGACTTACTAAAATTAGTAACAACCATTAAAGCACCTGTGTGCATCACATTTCATACGGTATTACCCAACCCTGATAGCACGCTTATACTACATGTACAAGAATTGGCAAAAGTGTGTGAGTCGATTATTGTGATGACTAAAGCCGCTTTGGAATTTCTGCAAAAAGACTACCAAATACCCGGTCATAAAATTTCGGTAATTCCCCACGGCACACACTTAGTGCAATACATGTCCAAATCATTATTAAAGCGCGCACATGGGTTTATCGGCAAAAAAATACTCTCAACCTTTGGACTCATAAGTTCCGGCAAAAGCATTGAAACTACCTTAAAAGCATTACCTGAAATTATCAGTAAAAACCCCGAAGTTTTATTTTTGGTAATAGGCAAAACCCATCCAACAGTGGTAAAGCATGAAGGCGAGAAGTACCGAAATATGCTTGAAGCTAAAGTAACTGAATTAAAGCTGGAAGGGCACGTCAAATTCATCAATAAATACCTTCCGCTGCATGATTTATTAGAATATTTACAGCTAACTGATATTTATTTATTTACCTCAAAAGACCCTAACCAAGTTGTAAGCGGCACATTTTCGTACGCAATAAGTTGCGGCTGTGCTGTTATTTCAACTCCAATACCGCACGCAAAAGAAGTTTTATGTGATAACGCGGGGATACTTTTTGATTTTGAAAACTCCCAACAATTAAGCACACAAGTAAACCGATTACTTGATGATAAAGTATTACAAAAAAATTTAGGATTAAACGGGTTGCATAAAATTGCATCAACATCGTGGGAGAATGTGGCCATTGCCCACGCCATGATTTTTAAAAAATCCATCGACCCCGGGATTAATTTACAGTATAATCTGCCCGAAATTAATCTTACACACCTTAAAAATATGACTACTGATTTTGGAATCATACAGTTTTCTAAAATCAACCATCCCGATATTCATTCAGGATATACTATTGATGATAATGCAAGGGCATTGATTGCCATGTGTATGCACTATGAAGCAACCGGAGACCTTGAAGATTTAACATACCTATCAAAATACCTGCATTTTATTGAATACTGTTTGCAAGAGAACGGCAGTTTTTTAAATTATTTGAATAAAGAAAAAGAATTTACTAAACAGAATAACACAGTTAATTTAGACGATGCCAATGGAAGAGCAATATGGGCTCTTGGGTTTTTAGCTAAACACAAAGATATACTACCCAAAACACTTACCGATACCGCTAACCGTATATTGCTTCAAACTCTAAAAACGGTTGACGGCATGAATTCTACTCGCGCAATTGCCTTCACAATCAAGGGGATTGCACATTACCATGAGGTCAAGCCTACATTTAATAATATCGCACTAATTGATAAACTTGCCAGCAAACTGGAGCGTATGTATGCTCATGAAAGTGATGAAAACTGGCGATGGTTTGAAAGCTATCTAACGTATGGCAACAGCATTTTACCGGAGGCTATGCTGTATGCCTATACAGTAACTAATAATATAAATTATAAAACAATTGCAAAATCATCGTTCGATTTTTTGCTTGAAAATACATTTACAAAAACAAGAATTAAACTGATATCAAACAAAGGCTGGCTTAAAAAGGGCAGTAAATCTGCTGATTACGGAGAGCAACCTATTGATGCAGCGTACACAATTTTAGCACTAAACAAGTTTAACGATGTATTTAACGATAGCGACTATTTAGATAAAATGAAAACTGCCTTTAATTGGTTCTTGGGCAACAATCACCTGCACCAAATTATTTATAACCCTTGTACAGGCGGATGCTACGACGGCTTGGAAGAAAACCATATTAATCTTAACCAAGGTGCTGAATCAACCATCAGCTACCTTATGGCGCGTTTAACTATTGAAAAGCACACCTCGGCTAAGCATTATCATAATGCAACAAATGAAACTGCAATAAATGCTTAACACTGATAGCTACAAAAAAACTGACAACGATTGATATTGATACTATTTATAACACAATATTCTGAAACCATAAAAACCCCAATCTTATGAGAAATTTATTATTTATTGGCGTTTATGCCAAAAACCAAACAGGTGCCAAATCAAAACTATACATACCCATACATTACATTAAAGGGCTTGAACCGATAACAGATAATGTTGAAGACGGTATTGATGAGTACCTTGTTTATTTTACCCCTGAGGTTAACTTTCATAACCCTGAATGGCAATACTGCACCTCGCTGCCAATGAAATACAGGGATGAAATTATTTTCCCTTCACAAATCGACTAACCTGCATAGGAAAAAAAATCCCCGTTCCGAAGTGCTCCGAAACGGGGATTGTATGAGTTTGCGTACTGTTTAGATACGTTCGATAACCATGGCCGATGCACCACCGCCACCGTTACAGATACCGGCAGCACCTAAGCGACCGTTATTTTGTTGCAACACGTGAACAAGGGTAACCAATATACGGGCACCTGAGCAACCCAATGGATGACCAAGGGCAACAGCACCACCGTTTACGTTAACTTTAGCAGGGTCAAGACCTAATATTTTGTTATTAGCTACTGATACTACTGAGAATGCTTCGTTAATCTCAAAAAAGTCGATATCATCTTTGCTAACACCTGCTTTTGCAAATGCTTTAGGAAGAGCTTTAGCGGGTGCGGTAGTAAACCACTCAGGCTCTTGTGCAGCATCAGCATAGCTGCGGATAACTGCCAATGGCTTAATGCCCAATTCTTTTGCTTTATCAGCGCTCATCAGCACCAATGCAGCAGCACCGTCATTTATTGATGAAGCGTTAGCAGCAGTTACAGTACCGTCTTTTTGGAATACAGGGCGCAAACCGGGTATTTTTTCAAAAAACACGTTTTTGTATTCTTCGTCTTTGTTTACCAAGGTAACATCACCTTTACGGCCAACTACCTCAACTGGAACGATTTCAGCATCAAATTTACCTGCATCCCAAGCGGCAGCAGCACGTTTGTATGAATCAATTGCGTGTGCATCTTGCTCTTCGCGGCTAATTTCATATTTAGTAGCGCAAAGCTCAGCACTGTTACCCATTAGGTTGTTGTGGTAAACGTCGGTCAAACCGTCTTTAACAATACCGTCAATAGTTTGTCCGTGGCCATACTTATAACCGTAACGTCCGTTATCAAGGTAGTAAGGAGTTTGGCTCATGCTCTCCATACCGCCTGAAACTACTATGTCATTATCACCCAACATAATGCTTTGGGCAGCCAACATGGTGGCTTTAAGTCCTGATGCACATACCTTGTTTACAGTGGTGCAAGGAACAGTATTAGGTAAACCTGCAAAAATGGCAGTTTGCCTAGCAGGAGCTTGTCCTAAATTGGCCTGTAATACACAGCCCATAAATAACTCGTCAACTTGTTCAGGATTAATTCCTGCACGTTTCACAGCCTCTTTAACTGCGGTGGCGCCAAGTTTTGTAGCACCAACTGATGATAATGCGCCACCAAAGCTACCAATGGGAGTGCGGACTGCGGAAACGATATAAACTTCTTTCATTTTATAATTTATTGATTATCAGTAATATGAATATTTTTTGAATATTCAGGCACAAAGTTGCGCCATTATCCTTATTTTTAAAAACAAATTTTTCCTCATTTTCAGGCTTTGGGTGTAACCTTTTGATGGTTTTTATCGTTAGTATTAAAAAAAAGTTGTAACTTGACAACACGAACAAGCGCATACTATCCTAAAACTATAGCCGATGAGTAATATCTTCACAAAAACCCTAGCCCTAATTTACGGTAGCCAAAATGATGCCGCAGTGTTAGAAGGTGCTATTAATTTTAGCAAAGCCTTTGGCACACAACTGGTTATTGGCACCACCGGTGAAGGAAGCCGAAACAGCGCTTCCGTAATCTCTAATGCTATCGCAAACCTTGTAAACAAGCCGACTCAAATCACTCTTGCCGATGAAAACTACAAAACGGCAGCAAAAGTGGTTGACGAAATTGAAGCCGACTTGGTGGTTGTATCTAACAGCAAACACACACAAAGTCTTGTTGACTCTTTGAAAGTTCCTGTTTTATCAATTCTTAAAGAATTTAAACAAGGGCTGATTAAAAACATTTTGATGCCTTTGCACGACGACCCGGGTACACGTCAGAAAATACCTGTGGCCACCGAAATATCAAAAGTTTTCGGAGCAGGCATACATGTTCTTGTGGTTACTGGCACCAACCCTGAGGAGATTACAAAACTAAAAACATACGCGTACCAAGCCGAAAAGTACATCCACGATAAAGGCGGCCGCTGCACTTATCAGATTGAAACCGGCAAAAAAGTGGTTGATGAAACCATACGCGTAGGTGACTCTTCGGGTGCTGATTTGATTATCATCATGAACGAACGCGACGGAGGCTGGTTTAACAAAGCCCGAAGCGAACAGATTATGAGCGGTTCTACAGTGCCTGTTTTGGTGGTTGAACCTAAAGACACCACTATTTCATACGCACAATTGTAATTAATACCGTATTAGTTTCTGTGTTTGGATATTTCCCTCTCCATCATTGATTTGAAGGAAATAAATCCCTGAGGCTAAATGTTGGCCGTTAATGGTTACATTTTGACCCTGCACAGGCAACCAACGTGAGATAAGTTTACCGCTTATATCAATTAAACTAACTGTATAAGAATTGCTATTTGAGAATATTACTTCAACAACACCTGTGCCTGCTGCAAAGGCATAGGTGTTATTTATCCTCACACCATCCAAAGCTAAATCACCACCCTCATTAACTGATTGGGTACAACCTTCGGCAGGCCCTTGCAAAATACCTGAAAGCGCAAACGCACATTGTATGTTTTTGCTATGCACACCTCCATACTTAATAGAGTCTATTTGTTGTACCGCTTTTGCAAGCTGTGGCATAGTGATATTCGCTGCGAGGCGGTAAAGGGTTTCAAGCATCAATTTATCGGCAATTTCTTTGCCTACATCATCGTATAAACGCATGAATGAGGTTGACCATAATTGACCATCTGCCCAAATACTGTTGGTTAAATTGGGATACATGGTTAAATAATTAACCGTACGTCCCTGCCATCCCCCATTGTTTCCGTCCCATGAAAACACCTTTGTCCAGTTATACGCATCAATAGCTTTGGTGTACGATACGGCAAAATAATCACCTAAACCTTCATCAAGAGCAACACGTTCATGCCCGAAAGCCGAATTGGGCGATGCTCCGTGTGACAGTGCATGGCCAAACTCGTGTATCACCACTTCAGCATCTTCAGCATCGGGTATTCCACCATCACCGAACTGCAATGAAGGGGGATTATCCCCCGGCGTAAATTTCGAGTTCTCAGCCCCGTTAAAGGCATGGGCATCTACCTGAAGCCTATATCCGGGTAAACTGGTATAACCCAAACTGTGCACGTAATCTTTATAGGTATTGAGATGATAAAACGCATTCGTCTCGCCAAATGAAAAATGGTCGCGGCTAAATTTAAACGTATCCCCCAAATGCACCCTTGTAGGTGGCCAAACAGGGCTTGAAATCTCATTAAGGTAAAACGAACTGTTGGATAAAATCATCGAATCCCCCAAAAGATCAACCCTCACGGTACGCTTTTTAAGTTCGGCGTGCAATTGGGGATTATCTTGTCGTCCGTTGTTGCTATATGCCCCGCCGTAAGCAACATGAGCTGTGGTTAGCGGGTCAGGGTCGTACACATACACATTTGCGGGTGTATCCGCAGCCAAATGACTTTCCATCGGCCTTGTAAACAGCAAAGTGCCGTCAGCACCAAACAGTAATTGATTTACACTGTGCTTTTCATTGTCTTTCAACGTAAGGAAAAAAGCAGGCACGGGTTTTTCACCGTTATCTACCCAAACCGATTGGTTTTCAGCAAGTGTTAATTGTGGGTATTTGTTGGTATAAAACTGTGTGATAAAATCTTTGGTGGGCAATACTCGCACATCAGCAGTTGCCAAATTTGCGATGTTATGGTACGCATAGCGGATAACGCTCGCCTTATCTACAAACACTTTAATGCTTTTGCTGTAGAGCGGCGCACCCAAGTAATGTACTTCATAGGTATAATAAGTTCCGTCAGGGCTTGTGCGTTGGATAACGTTTGCCAGCGTGTAATCGGCGGCTCCTTTCAAAAACTGTTTTGCTGCCCACTCTCCTACTTTATCGGCAGTATTATCAACAGAAGCAGACAAGAAAAACTGCTCACCGGTAAAATAATCAATCTTTTGCTGCAAGGCAGGAACAGGAGCTAAGTTTTGCGCCGAAACATGCATTCCAAGCCCTGCAAATAGTGATATAGCAACTACAAATTTTGAAAGTCTCATTGATACCCGATAAATTTAAGTTCGAAATTACGGAAGTCGTGCCAAAGGTTATTCACCTCTTCTACCTTCGATTTTCGCACGGTAAAACTAACGGTGGCCTTCTCCTGTTTATCTACTGACGAAATATTTCCGCCAAGGGTTCTTAAAAATCTAAAAACATCATTTTCAACCCCGTAATCATATACCGCCTCAAAAACTCCTTCAATTTGTTTCTCTTCTTTTCCGGCATCGTCAAGAGCAAGTTTTGCGGCTTCGCCATAGGCAGTAATCAACCCGCCTGCCCCCAATAATGTACCGCCAAAGTACCGCACCACTACTACTAATGTATTGGTCAACCCTTTGGATAGTATTTGCCTTAAAATCGGCTTGCCCGCGGTGTTTGCCGGCTCACCATCATCATTGGCCCGTTGTGCGCTTTTATCAGGGTTCAGAATCCAAGCGTAACAATGGTGGGTAGCATCGGAGTATTGCTTTTTCAGTTCATCCAAGCATTTTTTAATATCCCCCTCAGTAAACACAACAAAAGCATAGGCAAAAAATTTGCTTCCCCTGTCTTTAAACAAGGCGTGTCCGCTTTTTGCGGGAATGGTATAAGTATCGTCAAACAGCACGGTTATCTATAAATCAATCCTTACAAAAATGGTGAAATTGAATTCAGCAGCGAAATTTATTCATCCGTTATCCTATTCCCGATAAAAACAATTTACTTTGGCACGGTTTCGTTGGATATATATCATACATGGAGAAAACGTTAAAAATTACCCTTTTGCTGGTGTGCCTGCTGCCCTCGTTTTTTGGCAAAGCACAAACCGACAATACTGATTCATCCTCTAAGAATATTTTTGTTGAAAACGCACCTCCGCTTTCACCGTTAGACTCGTTAATTTTTTACGAACGCCGATTGATAGGCTTAGGCCAAAGCATTATAACTGCCCGCAGTCAAGAAGAGCGGGTTACTTCTACTTACTTTTTTGCAAAAACCCTGATTGCCGCCCTTAAACAACCCGGCTCGTTTGATTATCCGTTTGATTCAGCAGCAAGGTATGTATCCATTCTTACCCCGCCTGATAAAAGTTTCCGCATATTTACATGGAGCCTGAAATGGGGTAAAGACTCATTGGTAACCGCGGACTCGTTTGAGTTTTACGGAGCTATACAAAAACAAAACGCAGATAAATTAGAACTGTACGGCTTGTACGACAGCTCTGCCCGTTTGGGCAAACCCGAGCATATACAACTAAGCAACCGCTTTTGGTACGGGGCTTTGTATTACCAGATTATTGAAACTAAGCATAAGAAACAAAAGTATTATACGCTATTGGGCTGGGACGGGCATACAATGGCCAGCAGCCGAAAAATTGCCGATGTACTGGTGTTTGACGAAATGGGAAAACCCCGCTTTGGTGCCCCCATTTTTGAAATGGAAGAGAACGTGCCGCCACAACATCGGGTGATATTTGAGTTTAGAGACGATGCGGTAATGACGCTTCGTTACATTAAAAAGAAAGATTTGATTGCTTTTGAACACCTGATACCGCCTGATAATAACAGTATAGGTATGTACGAGACTTATTTGCCTGACGGCAGTTTTGACTATTTTATCTTTAAAAAAGGAAAATGGAAAAAGAAGGAGATGTTGTTTGAAAACGTGAAGAACATCCCTATGGAAGAATTCTCGCCAGGTTATCAACAATCACAGCCGTAGCCACCCCTGCATTCAGCGATTCAGCCCCTCCCCTACGGGGTATGCTTATTTTATTAGCTGAAAGGGCAATTATTTCATCGCTTACCCCTTTACCTTCGTTCCCGATGATGATTATCGGATTATTAACCTGTTTGATGTTGTACACGGGTTCTCCGTCCATTACGCAGGCATACAAACGGTTTTTATAGGGTGCTAATGTAGCTTCCAAGTCCACATAGTGTACGTTCACCCTTGCGTAGCTGCCCATTGTGGCATTAATCACTTTGGGGTTAAACACATCTACACAATTAAGGCTGCAAACAATATCGTTAACCCCGTACCAATCGGCAATACGGATAATTGTACCCAAGTTCCCCGGGTCTTGAATAAAATCAAGGGCAATGGTTATCGGCTGTTCAAATACTTTATTGCTGAAGGTACTATCGGGTATTTGCACAATGGCCAACACTTTATTAGGCTGCTCAAACCCGCTTAAACGCTCCAATTCATCGTTCTTCACACGGGTAAAGGGTATTTGCCTCAACTTATGTAAATGCAAGGTTTCCCACTCGCTTGTGCCAAACACTTCAACCACCAAAAAATTACTTTGTAGCAACTCCTCAACGGCTTTTTCTCCCTCAACAATAAATTGGTTGTATTTTTGCCTGAACTTTTTTGAACGCAGCGACTTTACCAGTTGAATTTGGGATTTTGTAAGCATGTAAACTATAATATGGTTACGGTGGCAAAGGTATTGCCTGCCGTGGTTTTTTTATGCATTTGTTTATCGGGCTGCAGATTAACCCAAGAACTTAAAGAAGATGAACTACTGGTAAACAAAGTTAAAATCAAGGGAATTGAAGATAATACCTTAGAAGACGGGGCAAAACTGCTGCAAAAACAAAAGCCCAATAAACGCCTTTTCGGGTTTTGGCGGTTTTACTTAAGAGCTTATAACTATGGAATGCGTGGTGATACTTCGCGCCGCTTTAGAAAATACATCCGCGAAAACATTGGCGAACCTCCGGTGATAATGGACACTGCCAAACTGGGTGAAACAAATCGCCAAATAAAAGCTTACCTGTTTAATAACGGTTATTTTGATGCCGATGTAAAATTCACTATTGATACTGCCGGCCGCCGTCACAAAATGGCAAGCATTACCTATTTTGTTGAGCAAAAACTCCCCTACACCATTGATACGATTGAATACAACATCGATGACCGTACACTGAATTATGTGGTGGTTGGGGATTTACAAAACTCGTTACTGAAAGAAGGCCAGATTTTCAGCAAAGAAAAAGTAGCTGAAGAACGGGAACGCATAACAAAAAAACTACGCAACGAGGGGTATTACTTTTTCAATAAAGAGTATGTACAATACACCGTAATTAATACGGGAAAAGGACACCACGTAAATGTAAATGCCCAAATACGTAATCCCGATGTTTTTGTAAGCCATAAACGGTATAAAATCAGCCGCATTTATGTGAACGTAGTAAACCCGTCAACTGATGAGTTGGAAGACTCTACGGTAGTAGGATTTAAAGAAACATCCGAAAACCTGTGGCTGAACCTTAATGGTTATCACTTGAACAAAGATGTGCTGATGCGTGAAATTGTGATACAACCGGGGGATGTATTCAGCCAAAACAATGTAGATATTACCTACAACAAACTGAACAACATACAGTTGTTGAGGCAAACCAGCATCAACTTTGAAAAAGACACTGTAGAAAACCGTTTGGTGTGCTACATTAACCTATTTCCGGGCAAACGTCACGAGTATATTCTTGAACCTCAGATTATATCATCCGACCAAAACAACGCCGTTGAGCAAAACAACTTGCGTAACTACGGTTTGGCGAATGTTATTACCTACCGCAACAGAAATCTGCTGCGCAGTGCAGAAATGCTGGAGCTTCGCTACCGTGTTTCGTTAGAAGGCCAGTTCAGAAACAACGATAGTATCCCTTTTTTCAGTAACATAGAGCATAACGTAACCACAACTTTAGCGCTGCCCCGCGCAAGGCTATTCCCCTTTTTTAAACGCTGGTTTTTATCAACCGGAGACCGTTCGTCGTTCGTAGGAAATTATATTTACGAATCAAACATCGACTTTAAGCGCAACGTGCTTTCGTTAGGTTACAACCAAACGTACTACAACATATTTAATAATTTCAACCTGTCGTTTGCCGAAGTATCGTATAACCGCACCGATGCTAAGCGCAACTTTTTAGCGTTGGTAAACCCTGCGGATAGTATTTTTATTGCCAACCTGTTTACCACCAACCTAATATTAAACTCACGCTTTACTTGGACATACAGCGACCGACCCATTAGCCGCACAGGCACTTATTTTTCATCTAAACTGATTGTAGAGTCTGCCGGGTGGACGTTGCGACATTTTATGAGGGCTACCAACCAACCCCTTCCTGCTGATGGCATTTACAAGATTGATAACGTGAACTTTGAGCAGTTTGTGAAGATTGATGCCGATGTGCGCTATACACACAGCCTAAACGAACTGAACGCGCTTGCTTACCGCGGGCACATAGGTGTAGGCCTGCCCTACGGAAACTCAACCATTATGCCCTTTGTGCGCCGTTATTTTATAGGGGGTGCTAACAGCTTACGCGGATGGCGTCCGCGTACGTTAGGACCGGGTAGTTTTGATAACAGCCTTGGCGGCGTAAGAGCCGACCGTAGCGGTGAAGTAATTATTGAGGCTCAAGCTGAATACCGCTTTACTTTGATTAGAAATTTGTTGCAAGGTGCGTTGTTTGCTGATGCGGGAAACATTTGGTACACTCATCCCTTAGCCGGAAGGCAGGGCGTTGAAATTAACCCAAATACATTTTTGGGACAAATGGCAGTGAGTGGCGGATTAGGCATTCGTTTCGATTTCTCGTTTTTTGTATTGAGGTTTGATTTCGGGGTACCCCTACGCAGTCCCGATTTACCGGCTGATGACCGCTGGTTGCTGAATGATTACGCCAACGGCTCAAAAAAGATTTTACGTTCAACCATACTTAACTTAGGATTAGGATACCCATTTTAATACATACTATGTTTACCGTTATACGCCCGCTTTTATTTTTATTGAGTCCTGAAAATGCTCACCAGTTTACCATGAAGATTATGGATGCACTGGTTTCTTTCCCCATTACAGGAGCCATTGTAAAAGCAATGTACAAGACCAAAACCAACCCCGTTACCATTGCAGGTATCACATTCCCCAACAAAGTGGGTTTGGCTGCAGGCTTTGATAAAAATGCCAAACACGTGCATACTTTAGCCGCCTTGGGTTTTGGGCACATAGAAGTGGGAACGGTTACTCCCCTGCCCCAGCCCGGTAATGATAAGCCCCGCCTGTTCAGGCTGCCAAAAGATAAAGCGCTTATCAACCGTATGGGTTTTAACAACCAAGGAGTTGATGTAATGGCCGACCGCTTGAAAAACCTTCCAAAAGGAGTGATTATTGGCGGTAACATCGGTAAAAATAAAGTTACCCCAAACGAAGATGCCGCCAGTGATTACGAAAAGTGCTTTAAACGTTTGTATGATGTGGTGCATTATTTCACCGTAAACGTAAGCTCACCCAACACACCCAACCTTCGCCAGTTGCAAGACCGCGAACCTTTAACAGCATTGCTTAACCGCTTGGTAGCGTTGCGTACCCAAAATGTACAAAGTGGAAAACTAAGCAAACCTATATTCTTAAAAATTGCTCCCGATTTGACCAATGAACAATTGGACGAGATTGTAGAAATAGTAAAAGACAGCGGTATCGACGGCATTGTAGCTACTAATACCACCATTAGTCGCGAGTTGCTTACTACCTCAAAAGCCGAAGTTGAAGCCATAGGTGCAGGCGGTGTTAGCGGTGCTCCGCTTACCCAACACAGCACGCAAGTGGTGGCTTATCTTCATAAAAAAAGTAACGGAGCAATACCCATTATAGCCGCAGGCGGAATAATGACCCATGCTGATGCACAAGCCAAATTAGATGCAGGTGCCAGCTTGGTACAGCTATACACAGGGTTTATTTACGGCGGCCCCGGTTTGGTAAAAAGCGTTGGAAATCTGTAAGGTTACACGTTGGTATATTGTAACAACTGCAAAATATCAGGCAATGGCTTGCGTTTTTTTATGGCCTCGCTAAAAGGCGTAAGTACCACTTGGCTATTTAGTACTCCCGCCATCTTACCTGTTTCACCGTTTAACAAAGCTTCTACACAGGCCGCTCCCAAGCGAGTAGCCAAAACGCGGTCGTTTGCTGTAGGATTGCCGCCGCGCTGTATGTGACCAAGAATGCTCACACGGGTATCAATATCAGGAAACTGTTTCTTTAACTCCTCAGCTACTTTGTAAGCACCTCCATCTTCGTCTCCTTCTGCTACCACAATAATCGAAAAGCTCTTTTTGCGTTTACGCTCGTTAAAAATATCCTTCAGCGTATCAATATCATCATTCACTTCAGGCAAAAGCACTGCTGACGCTCCCCCTGCTACTGCCACCTCAAGGGCAATGGAGCCACTATGCCTTCCCATCACCTCTACAAAAAACACGCGGTCGTGGCTATCGGCCGTATCACGTATTTTATCAATTGCATCCAGTGCAGTATTTACTGCTGTATCAAACCCGATAGTGTAATCGGTTCCGTATAAATCATTGTCAATAGTGCCGGGCGCACCCATCGACGGGATGCCGTATTCCTTAAAGAAGATATCAGCCCCTGTAAACGTCCCATCGCCACCTATACATACCAACCCCTCAATACCTTGCTTTTTAAGGTTCTCATAGGCTTGCTTACGTCCTTCCGGCGTCATAAACTCTTTGCTGCGTGCCGATTTAAGTATCGTTCCTCCGCGCTGGATAATATTACCCACTGCATCCGCTCCCAAGGGAATAAAATCCCCTTCTATCATGCCGCTGTAACCGCGCATGATACCTACCATCTCAACACCGCGAAAAACACCTGTACGTACTGCTGCACGCACACAAGCATTCATACCGGGCGAATCCCCTCCTGATGTAAAAACTCCAATCTTTTTCATGGCAACAAATCGTTTAAAACACTTGCAAAATAACAGCTTATTGTTCCCAAACCATAAACAAAAAAGCCATCCCGTTGGGGATGGCTTTTAAAATATTCTATTCTAATCAAGATTAGAATGCAGGGTTAGCCATATCAAAAGTGATTTCGCTGTTGGTAGAACCCATGTTGCTAATAGCGGTAACTTTAAATAGTGCGTAGTGAGTACCGTCTTGTGTGCGGTAAGCAATTACATCACCGATAGCCATTTGGGTAACTTTAGATACAAACACACCGTTGCTGCACTCAGTATCAATTTGGCTAGCGTCAGTTGGGTTTATTGCATCAAACTGAGCAGCTGTAAGAGTGGTTTTCTTAAATACAGTTGCGTTACGGGTAGTCCAGTTAGACATGCTGCTGAATACACCGGTAATTTGAGCATCGTTAGGAGCTGAGAAAGTTGCTTTGTTAGTAGCGCCCATGTAGTAAACAACGTGAGTGCTAGATTGAGCAGCAGCAGCAGCAGCAATAGTCATAACACCTGTAGAACCTTCTTTAGGGTTAAAGAAAGAACCTGTGTTGCTAGCTTGTGCACCCAATACGATGTTAGCAGTTACTTGAGTATTACGTGCTGGTGAAGAAGCAGTAATAGTGAAAGTAGATGATGAAGTTTGATCGTTAGATTGAGTAACGGTTACAGTAAATTTGCTTTTTGCGCCGGCCAATTCACCAAGTTTAATGTCAATCCAGTCACGGTTGTAGCTGGTTTCTTTCATGGTAGAATCAAACAAAATAGCGTTTGCACCACCGTTAACTGAAAGGTTAATAACTACGCGAGTGATTTTCTCACCTGATGAAGGTGTAGCTAGAATACCAAAAGAGATATTGTTACCTGCAGTTTCAGAACCATCAGCAAATTTAAAGCCGGCAGTTGTTTTCCAGGTTACAGTTGGTTTTGGTTTGTCAGCAGTGTCGTCATCCCCTCCGCTGCACGATGCCAAAAACAGGCTACCTGTGATGGCAAACATTACGAATAGTGCTAATTTTTTCATAATCGTTTTTAGTTTCTTTTAAATGAGTTTGGGCAAATATAACAGAGTTACATACTATTTCAAAGCACCTTATGCTGTTTTACAACCATTTTTTGCGCTTAAAATACAGTAACTGTGCTATTGCTATAAACAACATTAGTACCATAATCGCTGCATAGCCCCAAGGATGATATAATTCAGGCATGTTAAAAGGCAGCTCTTGGCCTGCTTTATCAGTAGCTGAGAAGTTCATTCCGTACACCCCAACAATAAATGTTAAGGGGATAAACACGCTGCTTATCACTGTTAAAACCTTCATCACTTCGCTCAATTTATTATTAACACTGTTCAGATAAACATCCATAATGCTGTGGGCAATTTCTTTGTTGGTCTCTATCAAATCCATTATTTGCACACAGTGGTCGTAGGTATCCCGCAAGTATATTTCGTATTCGGGTTTCACCATTTTGTAGTGCGACCGCAGCAATTCATTCATCTTATCCTTCTCAGGCCAGATACTTTTTCGCAAATCAATCAGCAAACGTTTAATATTTTGCATTTCGGTAAGCACCTCTTTGCCGGGGTTTGCCAATATTTCGTCCTCAAGCTCGGTAAGCGCATCCGAAAGTATATCCAACAAGGGAAAGTAGTTATCAATAATGGCGTCTTGTATGCTGTAGGCCAAAAAGAAAGCATCGCCAAGTCGTATTCGGCTGTTAGCCTTCTTCAAACGGTCGCGCACAGGTTGCAAGCAATCTTCTTCGTAATCCTGAAAACTCAATACAAGGTTTTCAAAAACAAACATACTCACCTGCTCATCAATAAATATCCTTTCGGCATTGGTGTATTTCATCCTCGAAAGGATAAACAAATGCGTATCAAACTCTTCAACCTTGGGGCGTTGTTGCTGGCTCACCACATCTTCAATCTGCAAATCGTGCAAACCAAATCGAGCCGCCATTTTGCTGAAAAAATTCTTATTACCGTAGCCTGAAACATCCACCCAATGTATGAGAGTAGTTTCCGCATCCAAATACTTAAACAGCGTTTCGGTGCTGTTAAACATGTTTTCGTGATACTCAGTTTGACTGAATGAGTACACCCTTACCAAAGGGCATTCTTCGCGCTCACCGATATCAAAAAAACCCGGCTCTGCACCGGGCATTGTTCGTTGCTGTATAACGGGTCGTTTTGTAACCGTTCTGCTACGGTGTTTTTTCTTAGACATTTATCTGCTGCCATTGGCACTTAGCCATTGCCACCGCAAGTTAAAACGATTTTCAGAAAGGAAGGAGGCATTTATCAATACCCCCTACACATCTCTTCTATCACTAAAAGGCGGTGTCCAGTTCTTTTTCAACATAATGGCTTTCACTTCCTCGTAGTTTATCGGGTAAAAATTGTGACTATCAACGCCCACATCAAACGAGCGCCAATCGGTCAAATCTTCTAAACTGCCGTGCGAGTGACCATACAAGTGAAAAGCTCCGCGGTGGCTGTTGTGCCACACACGCATAGCGTAGTGAAACAATACTATCAACTGCTTGCCTCCGGGTGCATCAGCATCCTCAACAACCAATTCGTGATAGTCTTTAATCCACTCAAACCTCTCAGTGCATTTTAATGCTGCCGAGTCGTGGTTGCCCAATATCAAGTATATTTTCCCGTTCATACGGGCTAATTGTTTCCTTAATTCTTTGGGCCAGCCTAAGCCTAAATCGCCCAAGTGATACACCTCATCATCGGGTTGCACACGCTCATTCCAGCGTCTAATCAACTCCTCGTCCATTTCTTTTACATCGTTAAACGGACGATTGGTGTACTTAATAATGTTTTTATGACCTAAGTGATGGTCAGATGTAAACCAAATCATTTTTCAATTTTTAAATTAAATAATTAATATGTTCAATCTGCCATGCGATAAAATTTTGCCATTACGCGGTATTACTTCTCCGACCTGAAGTAAAAAGCGACACAGCGCGTCTCATGCCCGCTATGAGAAGGGAGAACTTAGAACAATGGAACCCGTAAATGCGTTAGATTTTCTGAAACCAAGAATATAACTAAGCAATTAACCACTTGCTTTAAAGTTGTCCAAACTTTAAAATAGCACAACAAATTTTCAAGTGCAAATATATAAAAAGTACTTAACTGTAACACCTGCTTGCATATAAAGCCCCCTTGCCCTATTTTTCACCCAAAGTTAACTTATGATACTTACCCTTACTGATTGGGCAATTGTTGCCGCATACCTTGTTCTTAGCCTTTGGATAGGGCTGCGTTACAGAGAAAGGGCATCCAAAAACCTTGAGAGCTTCTTTTTAGGAGGTCGCAATTTGCCGTGGTATATAGCAGGTATAAGCATGGTGGCTACCACCTTTGCTGCTGATACTCCGCTGGCTGTTGCTGAACTGGTGGGCACAAAAGGCATTGCAGGTAACTGGCTTTGGTGGAGTTTTTTGATGGGGGGTATGCTTACTACCTTCTTTTTTGCGCGCTTGTGGCGACGCAGCGGTGTTGTTACCGAAATTGAATTGATTGAACTGCGGTATGGTGGCAAAACCGCAGGCTTTTTGCGCGGTTTTAAAGCGATATACCTCGGCTTTTTTATGAATATTTTGGTGTTGGGCTGGGTGAACTTTGCCTTTATAACCATATTGAAAGTATTTTTCGGGATTGATGATATCGCACAACTAATACTTATTACAGGCGGTGTAATGCTGCTCACGGCTTTCTACTCTTCACTTTCAGGATTATTGGGCGTGGCCATTACCGATGTGGTACAGTTTATTATTGCGATGGGCGGTTGTATTGTACTGACTGTTATTGTAGTAAACTCTGACCAAATAGGCGGCATTGAAGGCTTAAAAGCAAAGCTGCCTGCCTCAAGCCTTGAATTTTTCCCTACCATTAGCTCGGGCGAAGGTGTTGCAACCACCCTATCCCTCACCATAGGCAGCTTTTTAGCCTATGTGGGTGTAATGTGGTGGAGCAGTTGGTATCCCGGCCAAGAACCGGGAGGTGGCGGCTATGTGGCTCAACGCATGATGAGCGCCAAGAACGAACGTCACTCGCTACTTGCCACATTGTTCTTTCAGATAGGACATTATTGTATACGCCCTTGGCCATGGATTTTAGTAGGCTTGTGCGCCTTGGTGCTGTATCCTGAATTGGGTGCGGATGAAAAAGGAAAAGGGTTTGTGCTGGCCATGAAAGACTTTTTACCAAGCGGCTTGCGCGGCTTGCTGTTTGTTGCATTTTTGGCGGCATACATGAGTACAGTGAGTACACAGCTTAACTGGGGAGCCAGCTACTTAGTAAATGATTTTTACAAGCGGTTCCTAAACCCCGCTGCCACGGATAAGAAACTGGTAAAAGCATCACAAATAACCACGCTATTACTCATGCTGGTTTCATTATTTGCCAGCATTTATATCACTTCAGTAAAATCGGTTTGGGAGTTTATTTTAGAAGCGGGTGCAGGTTTGGGTCTTGTGCTGATACTGCGTTGGTATTGGTGGCGCATCAACGCGTGGAGCGAAATTGCAGCAACCATTACCCCGTTTTTTGTGTACGGCGTATTAACTGCTTTTAAAGCCGACTGGGGTATTGCTTTTCCTGATACATTCTTCATTACCGTATGCATTACCACACTTGTTTGGATAATAATAACATTCATTACCAAACCTGAATCCGATACCACGCTGCAAACCTTTTATGCACGGGTGCAACCCGGTGGCTGGTGGGACAAATTTAGCCTTGCCAGAACCGCCGTAAAAGTAAACCACGCTTACCTTTGGCTGTGCTGGCTATCGGGTTGTGTATTCACTTACAGCATTTTGTTTTTAACAGGCAAACTGCTGCTGCATGAGTGGCAACAAGCAATTGCTTTTGCAATAAGTGCCACAGTTTCTTTTAGCATCTTGTGGTGGGCTGCAAAAAAAGACGGGGTATTAAGCTAAAATAACAACGTTTTGCAGTATCTTTAACACTACTGTTGATTTGCTGCCAAAATGGCTACACCTTATTTTGGCATAAGGCTTGGAAGGATAGAGAACTAATTGTTTGATAATTCGTTTAATTGAAAGTATACGAGGTAGAATAGATGCATAGCAAAGATAAGTTTAGCAGGTTTATAATATCTGCCCTGGGTGGGGAGGAACAAGAAGGAACGGAATTTTTACCTCTGCTCTCACAAGAAGAAGAGGACGAAATAAACAAGGAGGAAACTCCTGAAGAACTGCCAATATTACCGCTACGCAACACTGTAATGTTTCCGGGAGTAGTTTTCCCAATTACAGTCGGCCGTGATAAATCCATCAGTCTGATAAAAGATGCCAATAAAG
Organism: Bacteroidota bacterium; assembly: GCA_008933805.1. Classification (NCBI taxonomy): domain Bacteria; kingdom Pseudomonadati; phylum Bacteroidota; species Bacteroidota bacterium. The sequence continues at coordinate 4,774 of WBUH01000026.1, read as the reverse complement.
GCAAGAAAACCATTGGTGTTGTTGCCCAAAAAGACGGCAGTATTGAAGACCCCGAAACCGAAGACCTTTACGAAACCGGAACGGTAGCACTAATACTACGTATGTTGCGTATGCCCGATGGAAACACTACAGTGATTCTACAAGGCAAAAAACGTTTTCATATCTCTGAGTTTACCGCTACCGAGCCCTACTTTAAGGCCAAGGTAACCCCTATCGACGGTCCCCGCACCAAGCTTGACAAGGAAGGACAAGCGGTAATAGACACCGTAAAAGAACTGGCACTTCAAATTATCGAGCTTTCGCCCAATATCCCAACAGAAGCAGGATTTGCGATTAAGAACATCGACAGTCCCAACTTTTTGGTGAATTTCATAGCCTCTAACTTAAATGTAGATGCTGCTGAAAAACAACGCATATTGAACGAAAGCAACCTGCTTGACCGTGCCCGCCTTGTGCTTGAAAACCTGAACCGAGAAGCCCAAATGCTGGAACTTAAAAACCAGATACAAAACAAGGTAAAGGTTGATTTGGATAAGCAACAGCGCGATTACTTCTTACAGCAACAAATACGTGTTATACAAGAGGAGTTGGGACAAGAAAGCCCCGACCGTGAAATTGAGGCCATGCGCGAAAAAGGCGCAAAGAAAAAATGGGCCAAAGAGGTAAAAGACCTGTTTAATAAAGAACTGGACAGATTACAGCGCATGAACCCAATGGCTCCTGATTATTCAGTGGGGCTTAACTGGGCGCAATTGGTGCTTGAGTTGCCTTGGGACGAAAACACCAAGGATAACTTTGATATTAAACGTGCTAAAAAAGTACTTGATACCGACCACTTTGGGTTGGATAAAGTAAAAGACCGCATACTTGAATACTTAGCCGTATTGAAGCTGAAAGGCGACATGAAGAGCCCTATAATCTGTTTGTACGGCCCTCCGGGGGTGGGTAAAACATCGTTGGGTAAAAGTATTGCCAAAGCAGTAGGCCGTAAATATGTGCGTATGTCGTTGGGTGGATTGAGGGATGAAGCGGAAATACGCGGACACCGTAAAACCTACATAGGTGCTATGCCCGGCCGTATCATCCAATCGCTGAAAAAAGCACAATCGTCAAACCCTGTGTTTATATTGGACGAGATAGATAAGCTGGCCAGCGATTTCAGAGGCGACCCTTCATCGGCATTGCTGGAGGTACTTGACCCTGAACAAAACAACACATTTTATGATAACTACGTGGAGATAGACTACGACCTGAGCAAGGTGATGTTTATTGCCACTGCCAACAATTTAGATACCATACAGCCTGCTCTGCTTGACCGTATGGAGATTATCGAAATTAACGGCTATACTGTTGAAGAGAAAATTGAAATTGCCAAGAAATACCTGATACCCAAACAAGCCGAAGCCCACGGCTTGAAAAAAGCCCAAATGAAAATTGACGGCAAGGTATTGGAGCGTATTATTGAGGATTACACCAGCGAATCGGGTGTGCGCGGACTTGAAAAACGCATTGCCCACTTAGCCCGTCACCAAGCAAAAACCTTTGTTGCCAAAGACGGCTTTACTGCTGAGATAAGTGTTGACGATGCTGTACGTATTTTGGGTGCCGAGCGTATGGAAAAAGAAATGTATCAAGGCAATGATGTTGCCGGTGTAGTAACCGGTTTGGCTTGGACTCCTGTGGGTGGCACTATTCTTAACGTAGAATCGGTGTTAACCCTTGGCAATGGCAAACTAACGCTTACAGGTAAGCTGGGCGATGTAATGAAAGAATCGGCTATTACTGCGGTTACTTTCTTAAAAGCCCATGCCGATTACTTGGGCATTAACCCAAAATTGTTCGACCAACGCGATATCCATATCCACTTTCCTGCGGGAGCAATCCCAAAAGACGGACCTTCGGCAGGTATTACCATACTTACCTCGTTAGCCTCGTTGTTCACCCAACGTAAAATCACCCCAAATTTGGCAATGACAGGTGAAATTACCCTACGCGGTAAAGTATTGCCCGTAGGCGGTATTAAAGAAAAAATACTGGCTGCAAAACGTGCAGGCATCAGCGATATTATTTTGTGCGAGAAAAACCGCAAGGATATTGAAGACATAAACCCAAGCTACCTTACCAACTTAAAATTTCATTACGTAGGCAATATGCTTGAGGTGTTGGATATCTCATTAACCGCTGACAGCGTAGAAAATCCTGTTGATTTAAGCGTAAAAGAAGATAATAGCGCAAATAAAAGCGTTGTTGTAGCATAATTATACCCGTTTTAATAAATAAGGCTAACCCAAAGGGTTAGCCTTATTTATTAATAACGTTCATCTTTTAACTCGTTCCCGTATCGGTCAACCAGATAATATTGCCGATTTAGTTTCACCCTGCAATATCCTCTGCGATAAAAATCATAGCCATCTTTCACATAATCGTATTTAACGGGTAATAGCACATTACCATCAACATCAATAATACCTTCCCTATAATTTTTCGATACTGTATAAAAATGTCCAACACGGTGTACCCTGTCGTACTCAAAATACTTTATCACTTTTTCATCCCAGCCCATCAATCCAAACTTATTATCCTTCTCAAAATAAAGAACCGAATCGCTTACCTTATCCAACGCATCGTACAGCACATTAATCACCACTTTGCCTTTCATATCCAGTAACCCATGTTTAGAATGCAGTACCGGCTGTGTTTTGCGTTCTTCCACAGCTATCAATCCCCAGCTTTTTATTACATCCACACCGTCATACATCGGCGGTACAATAAACTCTTCATTTTTGTTTATCAACCCGTATTTGCCGTTCTGCATCACCCGGGTGTATCCATCTCCCAAATCATATATTGACTCAAAGCGTTGTTTTACTTTTATACTACCGTCGGGCTTCATTTTACCGATAAGTCTGTTCTTCTCAAATGTTATCAGTCCCTCGTAATAATCATAGGTAATTTTATCCTGACTATCCAACAACACCTCGCCTTTGCAATTAAGCAAGCCCACTTTGTTATTTGGATATGTAAATTTTATAAGACCTATAATTAGGGGTTTAATATCAGCATACTCGCCTGGAGCAAGCTGCACATTTGTTATTGAAACCAATTTCCACTTATCGTCCTTTTTCACCAACAAAGGTTGTTGCTTACCGGTGTTGCAATCGTAAGCATTGGCAATCATCTGGTATTCGGTTTTAAACAACACTTTTCCCAAAGAGTCCACCAACCCAAACTTTCCCTCCTTTTTAATTCTAAACGCTGAATTTTGATAAACTCCGTATGAATATATCCTGATTACTTCATCATGTATCGGCTCAATAAACACTTTCCCGTTACTGTATGCCATTCCATGCTTTCCATCCTTTCTAAGCCCTATTAAACCATTACCATACAAGGTAAATATATCATAAATAGGTTTCAGACCTATTTTCCCTGTTTTCTTATGTTTTGTACCGCTTTTGCCGTTCACAAATACTACTTCGTACTCATCATTGTCTCTATGCGAAGACCCCTTTTCATCGGGTGGAACAGCAACAATATCAAACCCTTCGTCTCCAATGTTTATTTCTCTAACCTCGGGATAAAAATCACCGTAATCATCCTCTTCTTCAATTTCTGCAATCAAATTCCCATAATTGTCAATATACCTCCACTCATTCATATAGTACACTTGGGCAACATAATTGCTGTACATCGAATCAAATGCACCCACAATTTTATAATCACGTTCTTTAATAAGCTTATGAAAGGCGGTATCTTTTACATACCCGTATTTATCAGCCACAAAAGGCTGCGCTGTAACCGCTATGGAGAAACAGCAACAAAACAGTATTAGTAAAAATTGTATGTGTGTGTTTTTAGAAAGAATATTCATTGTTACATTAAGTATTTTCTACTTCAAACTTCGCCATTTAGGGCCATTTTACCCAACAAAACAAAGCCGGATACAATAACATAACATTATCATATCCAGCACAATATAATTGAGCAAAATTATTTAGCTATCGGTATGCCCACACAATATCCCCCTCTATTTTGGTGGTATATCCCTTTTCCTGTAAATGTGATACCAAATGGTCGCGATTTTCATTCGTTTCTTTTCCAACGTGGGTTTCAATGGTTAATGCACCAATACGCTCCCATACTTTATCCTCGGCGTTATACAAAATACTGTATTCTGAGCCTTCACAGTCCAGCTTCAGCAAATCTACTTTTTCCAATCCGTGTGTATCCAAAATATCAGCCAACGTAGTGGTTTCAACCTTAAGGATATCATTGCCGCCACACGCTGTATCAAAAATACTGGCGCTGGTGGTAAAAGTATCATTTGCATCGTATTGAAGAGTGATGTGGCCTACAGCACCACTTACAGCCTTATTGACGGGGGTAAAATCTAACGAGGTATTTTCACTGCAATACTTTTGCAGCAATTTAAAATTCATGGGCATTGGCTCAAACGATACCACCTTTGCATTGGGATATTTCACCAGCGAAAACAACGAAAAATAGCCCACATTAGCCCCAATATCAATAATTACAGGTTTTGAACTGAGGTAATTTTTGGGAAGCCCCTTAAAATAAACCTCGTCTAAAAAACTCTCTTTGTAGGTTTGTACCATCCGTCGGGGTACATTAATCTGCATGCCGTTGCGGCATTTAAAAGTGATAGATTCGTGGCCCTTGCCAAAATACTTGTAGTAGTAATAACGGTGCCAGTTGCTGTGTGTTTTAATCAGGTTTATCAGCCTCATTTAAATGTAAAAGTTTGGTCTATAGG
>WBUH01000025.1 GCA_008933805.1 Bacteroidota bacterium | reverse complement strand
ACCTTATACACTTGTCTTAACACAGTTACCAAACTGATGGCAAGCTTTGCACCCTTTTACGCCGATAGGTTGTTTAGAGACTTGAATAGCGTTAGCAAAAAAGAAACCAGCCAATCGGTACACTTAAGCGATTTCCCGGCCGTTAATACCAAAGCGATTGATAAAACCCTTGAAGCCCAAATGCAATTGGCGCAGGATATATCGTCGATGGTATTATCACTTCGCAAAAAAGTGAACATTAAGGTGCGTCAGCCGTTGCAAAAAATACTGGTACCGGTGAGCAACAATACCTTTGCCGAAAACTTGCAACACGTGAAAGACCTGATACTTTCAGAAGTGAACGTGAAGGAGTTGGAATACCTTACCGACGATACGTTGAAGCTGGTAAAAAAAGTGAAACCTAATTTTAAAACCTTAGGGGCTAAATTAGGTCAGAACATGAAAGTGCTGGCTGGCAAAGTGGCAGGACTTACCCAGGATGAAATACGTACCCTTGAAAACGAAGGCGGTATAGATTTACAACTTGGCAACGAGAATTTCCGTCTCTTGTTAGCAGATGCCGAAATAATATCGGAAGATGTGCCCGGATGGCAAGTAGCTGTTAACGGCAGTCTTACGGTGGCATTGGATGTAAATGTGAGCGACGAATTGCTGAAAGAAGGTATTGCCCGTGAATTTATCAACAGGATGCAAAACCTTAGAAAAGAGGCTGGATTTGAGGTTACAGACAAAATACACGTTGCTGTGCAGGAACATCCACAAGTGGGGCCTGCGATAATTGAGTACAAAAATTATATTTGCGCCGAAATATTGGCTCAGGATTTGCAACTTGTTCCAACTATAAACGATGGGAAGACCATTGATATTAACGAGATAGATATTTACGTTACTATAAGCAAAGTACAAACCAACAATTAAAATGGAAAATAACGAGAAAGAAAAAACACGTTACAGTGATTCTGAATTACAGGAGTTTAGAGAACTAATAAACAAAAAACTTACCATTGCCCGCGAAGAGCTGGGAGCGTTGCAGGAAGAAATTTCAAACTCAAACGACCATGGTATTGATGATACAAACAATGCCTATAAAACGTTGGAAGACGGTTCAGCTACACACTCAAAAGAAAATTTGAGCCAATTGGCAGCTCGCCAGCGCAAGTTTATTGATAACCTTGAAGCAGCTATTATTCGTATCGAAAACAAAACTTACGGTATTTGCAAAGTTACAGGTAAGCTGATTGCCAAAGAAAGGTTACGCGCTGTGCCCCATACTACAATGAGCATGGAAGCTAAAAGCGGTCAGTATAAATAAGTATTGTCAATAAATTTTAATAATGTCCGAAACTCTTAAGCGTATCAAGCCATTGTGGCTTGTGGTTACTGTCCTATTGGTTTTAATTGCCGACCAAAGCCTTAAATATTGGGTAAAAACCAATTTTGCCTTCGGCGAAGAAAAACACTTGGCAGGCAACTGGTTTATCCTACATTTTACTGAAAACAACGGAATGGCCTTCGGGATTGGTTTTGGCGGTCAGCACGGCAAACTTATCCTTACATTGTTCCGCATTGTGGCAGTAGGGGGCATTATTTATTACATTATCCATCAATACAAAAACGGCGGTCACAGGGGCTTTTTACTTTGCCTAGCCCTAATACTTGCCGGAGCAGTGGGAAACATTATCGACAGCGTTTTTTACGGTGTATTTTTTGAAGAAATTAACCGTTACCACGGTGGTTGGTTCCATGGTCAGGTGGTTGATATGTTGTACTTCCCCGTTATCGAAACTCATTACCCCGAGTGGTCTCCTTTTAACCCCGGTGAAGAGTTTATTTTTTTCCGCCCTGTGTTTAACCTTGCTGATGCATCTATCAGTGCGGGGGTAATAGCTATTTTTATATTCCAACGCCGCTATTTCAAAAAAGAAGAAACAGCTGAGATTATTCAGCCACCTTCAAACGATGAGGCGGTAGCCTAAGCATAACTTTATTGTATGGGTGTGGTGGTATCATTACACCAAATACTGAAAAGAGCCACAAAGTGGTGAAACTTTCATGCAGTATCCTATCTTCGCGCTTAAATGATTACCGCGCAAAACTTACACAAATCGTATGGCAAGCTGCACGTATTAAAAGGCGTGAACCTCGAAATTAAAAAAGGAGAGATTGTGAGCATTGTTGGTGCCTCAGGCGCAGGCAAAAGCACACTGCTTCAAATTTTGGGCACCCTTGATAATGCCGACGAAGGCAGCATGACTGTGAACGGCATACAAGTAAACAAACTGCGTGGTAAAGAGTTGGCCAAATTTCGCAACAAACACTTGGGTTTTGTATTCCAGTTTCACCATTTATTGCCTGAGTTTACGGCACTGGAGAATATTTGCATTCCGGCCTTTATTGCAGGCACCGGTAAAGCCGAAGCTGAAAAACGCGCTTTGGAATTACTTGACTTTTTAGGCTTGAAGGAACGCGCCAACCACAAACCATCTGCACTTTCGGGGGGCGAGCAGCAACGCGTAGCCGTAGCAAGAGCGTTGGTAAACAATCCCGATGTGGTAATGGCCGATGAACCTTCGGGTAACTTGGATTCAAAATCAGCAGGCGAGTTGCACCAGTTGTTTTTTGATTTGCGGGATAAATTCGGGCAAACCTTTGTAATTGTAACCCACAACGAAGCCTTAGCAGACAGAACCGACCGCAAGCTGGTAATGAGTGATGGTTTGATTGTTTAAGCCGGAGTTAGCGCACAACATTAATAGTGCCGTATACCGATGATTTCAAGCGGCTGTAGGCCTCGGATTGCAGCAAATACATATAAACACCCTCAGGCACGGGTTGCCCGTCATAAGTGCCGTCCCACGCGCAATTTTCACATTGTAGTACTACTTGCCCCCAACGGTTAAATATGGTAAGTGTATAATCTTTTACTCCAACACAAACCGGGGCAAAATAATCATTTAGGTAATCGCCGTTGTTAGGTGTAAAGCCGCTGGGAATAGTACAATTAATCTTATCAAACAGTTTAATTTGCTTGCTAAGAGTATCCTTGCAGCCTTTATCATTCTCTGCAATTAAGCTAACAATAAAAGTACCCGAATCTTTATAGGTATGTATTATATCCTCTCTGTTAATCTTAAAAAGGGTTGTTCCGTCTCCAAAGCTCCAGTTATAAGCAACGGCATTTTGACTATGATTAAACAACAATACAGGTTCCTCAACTTCTGTAATGTCCGGTTTTACGGTGAACAAAGCATTAGGTTTTTCAAATACTGTAATGCTGTTGTTTTTTTGTAAAAAGTCAGTGCAGCCCAAAGTATTACTCACCGTCAAGCGTGCTGAATACACTCCTTGTTTAATAAAAGTGCGGGCGAAGTTTCCAACACCCGTGGTTTCGGTTAACTCAACTTTCCAAATGTTTTGTATGGTATCGGTATTGGTTGAACGGTCTGCAAAAACAACATTCAAAGGAGGGCAACCTTGCGCCGGTGAGAAATCGAAATCAGCCTTAGGTGCCGGGAGAACGATAATCTGTTTTGATACTGAAACAGCAGGGCTACAATTATCAGTCACTTTGGCTGTATAGGTAGTTGTTACTTTTGGGGTATCAGTAGTTTGAGTTTGGGAAGAATTCCAAGAACTGTTATCAGCAAGCCATAATAGTGTGCGAGCAGCAATATTACCGCCCGAAACTGCAGCAGTAAGCAAAACTGTTTGGTTAGAGCAAATACTGTCTTTAGCTATGATGCTTAGAGAAAGTTTAGGGCGAACAGTAATAGTTACAGACGTGCTGTCATTGGGAGTGGTGCAACCGTCGGAAATAACAGCTTTGTACCGTGTTGTTGCTGTTGGGTATACTGATATGGTATCGGAGCCTGAAATTAGCCCGACTGCTGTGTCAAACCATTGGAATTGATATGTTGGTTGATTACCGCCTGCTGCCATAGCTTTTAGTTTAACTGTTTCGCCAAAACAAACAGTAGTATCCTTAGCTGTTATAACTGAAAGAGGTAACCGTACGGTTACTGTAATTGTAGCAGTGTCATCAGGCGTTGTGCAGTTGTCAGCCAACACAGCTTTATATGCAGTAGTTACTTTGGGAGAAACAATATTATTATAAGTTGTTGAAGTCCAAGAGCCGCTTGTTTCATACCAATGTATTTTATAACTCGTTACATTTCCACCTTTAGCAATTGCTCTTAGTTCGGCACTTTGCCCTACACAAATTGTAGTGTCAGCATTTACTGTTATGTCTAACGCAGGGCGAACCGTTACTGTTATTGCGGCACTATCATTATTAGCCGAACAACCGTCGCTTAATACAGCTTTATATGTGGTAGTAGTTTTTGGGGTAATCGTTTCCGTAAAACTGTTACTTGTCCACGGGGTATTATCTGCCGTCCACAATATTTTATAAGCAGAGGAGATACCTCCCGATGCAGTAGCATACAGTTGTGCGTTTTCTCCAAAACAAATGGCTGTATCAGCGTTCACACTAATTTTTAAAGGGGGAGTAACCGTAACAATAACTTTAGCAGTATCGCTTAACCCGTTAAATTTATTAGTGCCAATTACCATATATGTGGTAGAGGATAGGGGAGTAATAGTTTTGCTGGAACCTTTTCCCAAACCATTGTCCCAAACATATTCCATTTGCGATGTGTCGCAACTACTTACAAAGGCCTCTAAACTCAGGGTTTGCCCATGACAAATAACCGTGTCGGGAGATACACCTACATCAAAAATATTGTCAACACTAACTTTTATTTCAGCAGTGTCGCGTAATAGGGAGCGCGTATCGCTCAATATCACTGTGAAGGTAGTTGTAGTTTGCGGAGCTACCGTTATTGTATCGGTATTACCTATCATAGTAGGGCTTCCGGTCTTGTACCATTCATATTTGTAGTATTGCGAATCGCAACCGATGCCGGCTACTCTCAAAGTACTGCTTTTACCCTTACATATAACCGTGTCAGGACTTGTAACAGCGGTTAATACTGTATTTACATACAGCGTAAAATAGGAGGTGTCTATTTTATCACCGCAACTGTCTCCCACAATTGCCATGTAAGTAGTAGTTGAGTGTGGGGCAACAAAAACAGAATCTTTGGCCGATAACGTGGTACCCGAACCCACTGTTTTCCAGCGATACCAGTATTTACTTTCATTACCTCCGGTAGCAACAACACGCAGGTATTGGGCAAATCCTTTGCATACAGTACTATCACCCGTTATTTGGGTGTTAATGTATGGACGTACATTAACCATAACGTAATCCGTATCGGTAGCTCCGCAACCGCTGCTATCACTAATAATGATGCGGTATTGAGTAGATTGGGCGGGCTTTACTACAAGTTGTCTTTTAGCACTATCGGCAGGGTTTAGTAGCGCTGAAGTCGGGCTCCAATGCCATTTGCTTCCTCCCGTTGTTCCCAATCTGATGTTTTGCCCGCTACAAAGAGTCGTATCAGAACCGGCATTGGCGGTATCTTTACTATATATTAGTAATCGTAAGCTATCAAAGCGGTAATAGCTTTGTACAACAGGGTTGGTACTTATTATCCGTATTCGGTATTTGTTGGTGGTAGCTACATTAAACAGCGGTACTCTGCCGTTTACCGTTCCGCTTTCAGTACTTGTAAGCCTTCCTAACTCTATTTCAGCACCCTCAAAGTTTCCTGCACTATCACTCAATTCAGCAATAAACTGGTTACCTGTGTTAAAATATCCTCTTTTTACAAAGGGTATTTTTATTGAATCCCCCGCACAATACGGACCTGCACTAACAAAACCTCGGTTAATAGAAAAGTCGAATATTTTAGCGGTAAACAAGTCGGGCATTGGCATATTTGCGTTTGAAGCCAAGCCGTTTTTCAGCTTATTAAACACCTTAATGCTTTTATAAAAATTACCGGTAATAAGCACATCTCCTTCATTATCTACTGATACATCAGCAAGTTGGCTAGTGGCAGTGGTATCGTCGTTAATGGTAGACCAAAGAAAGTTTCCCAAAGCATCAATTTTTGAAATGAAAAACTGATAGGAAGTTCCTGTATTAGATAGAACGGTACTTCCAAAACGGGATATTCCACTCATAGTCCCTCCCAAATAAATATTATTGTTTTTTATGGTAACAGTTATTGGGAGAGCATGCATTCCGTTTGATGCTACAGTATCATTTTTCCGGGCCCACTTTGCAGTCAATGTCGAATCATAATAGATAATGCCTGTTGTAGCTGAGGGTTGAGAGTATCGCCAAGGTGAGCGCAGATATATACCGTTACCATAATTCACTGAGTCGTACACAAAGTGAGTAACTACTAAATTGCCATCACCTTTCACCGCCATGTCGCCGTGATAGAATAAAAACTTGTCGTTTATGTCGGTCTTCTTTCCATTTACAGGAATTAAAGAGGGATTAAGCTTTAGCAATACATAGCCGGAATCAGTGAGGTTTTGTTGGCCAAAATCGAAGGTGCCTGAAGAAAAGCCAAAAGCATATACTGCGTTGGTATTATCCGTACCAATGCTAACAAAATCATCATTGTTATAACCTCCTATGCTAGTGCCGGATACAAATGTGCCCGAGTTAGAGTATTTAAGTAGGGCGATATCACTACCTCCGTTTGAAACAAGTTGCACCGACGACCCACCCATAGTAAATGCATTGTTAAAACTAAATCCCAAGAGTACATTTCCGTTTGCATCTGTGGTAACACGTGTGTTTTGGTGAAGGATACCTCCAGAGGATTTGGCCCACTGAATAATGCCGTTACTGTCATATTTTGCTATAAAGGAACTATTATACCCCGAACTGATTGTCACAGTGTTGCCAAAATCAACAGTACCTGTAAATAAGCCCGTAGCGTAAATGTTTTTGTTGTTATCGGTAGCTACATCAAAAACGCAAGAGTATGCCGCTATCATTTTAGGTGTAGCAACCCATTTTAAGCTTCCTTGTGCATCATACTTTATAATGAAGAAATTACCCTGTTTTAAGGTATAGGTACTGATAGTAATTGAATCAATGGCACGACCACCTATGATGGCGTTATTAGTATTATCGGTTGTTATTGCAGTAACATATAGTCCTTTGTTGTGCGCAGCAGTTTCAACTGTAAGCCATTCACAGGTTTGTGATTTGCTGTATAAAACTGCAAACAACCCCAGTAAAAAACACGCTATACTCTTAATGTTCACGCAATGAATCTGTTAAATAATATCAAAGATATTACTTTGTGGTGGGGGTATGAAGATGTTGTTGTGTTTTTAGACAAAAGTGGGAGTAAGTATTTCTACGCATTGCTGCGTGGTATTGTAGTTATATTGTTTTGAAGTAATTTTGGGACGAATGAAGCAAAAGGTATTAATGACAGGCGGAGGGGCTCCCGGTGCAGCAGGTATTTTAAAATGCTTGCAGCAGGATAGCACAATTGAGGTGGTGGTTGCCGATGCCAGTCCTGATTCTGTGGGCAGATACCTCAATCCTGTTTTTGAACTGATACCCAAAGCCACCGACGATACTTTTATTAGTGCCATTGAAAACTTGTGCCAAAAACACAACATCAATGTGATATTGCCTTTGGTAACCCGTGAACTTTTTGCATTTAGCGAGCATAAGCAAGCATTTGCGCAAAAGGGGATTAAGGTTATCGTTTCGGCTTATGAACAATTAAGCATTGCAAATGATAAAGGCAAGCTGTACACCCAATTGCAAGCCGCAGGAATACTCACCCCGCAGTTTAGCATTGCTACTACTGTTGAAGAGTTGAAGCAAGCCGTTACTCAACTGGGCTATCCCGACAAAACAGTATGTTTTAAACCTTGCGTATCAAATGGTATGCGTGGGTTTAGGGTGATTGACGATACCAAAGACGAGTTTGATTTGCTGTTTAATTACAAGCCCACCAGTGAGTACATAAAACTGGATAAGGCTATCGAAATATTGAGCAGCCGTCCGTTCCCGCCGTTGTTGGTTAGCGAGTATCTGCCCGGCGAAGAATACACCATTGATTGTTTGGCAAACAACGGTAACTGCCTGTTGGCTATTCCGAGGTTGCGCAAAAAAATGGTGCAGGGCATTAGCGTAGCAGGTGTGATAGAGAACAACGCTGAAATAATAAACTACTGCGAGCAAATAATAGAGTGCTGCCAGCTGCACGGCCCTATTGGGGTACAAGTGAAGCGGGCCGTTGACGGCACCTTCAAAATACTTGAGATAAACCCCCGCGTACAAGGTACTACGGTGGCGTTGTTAGGAGCAGGTGTGAATTTACCTTTACTTGCTGTGAAACAAGAAACAGGTGAAACCATTAACCCCGATGCAATAGAAGTGAAATGGGGCACACAATTTACCCGCCATTGGACAGAGGTATTCCATTAAACCCTAAATTTGCTATCAGGCAAGCCACTTTCTGTTCTGAAACCCGATATACACGACATATTAAAGCAATACTGGGGGTATGATACTTTTAGACCCCAACAGGAAGAAATCATCCGTTCAGTACTTGCAAGCAATGATACATTGGCACTGCTGCCTACGGGCGGCGGTAAATCCGTTTGTTTTCAGGTTCCGGGTTTAGCTTTAGACGGGCTAACCATTATCGTTTCACCATTGGTGGCACTGATGAAGGACCAAGTAGAAAACCTCCTTCAACGCGATATACCAGCCACAGCTATACATTCAGGAATGTCGTTTCGGGAGATGGACATTGAACTGGATAACTGCATTTTTGGCAAATACCGATTTCTATACGTATCGCCCGAAAGGTTACAAACTGATTTATTTATAGCCCGTGCCATACAAATGCCCGTGAAACTGATAGCGGTGGATGAGGCGCATTGTATTTCGCAATGGGGGTATGATTTCAGACCCGAATATTTAAAAATAGGGGAGTTGCGGGCACACTTTCCCCATGTGCCGGTTATCGCCGTTACAGCCACTGCCACCCCCGATGTGGTAGACGATATACAACTGCAACTAAAGTTTGCTGCGCCCAATGTATTTCAATCAGGGTTTGGGCGAGATAACCTGCATTATTTAGTATTGGATGAAGAAAACAAAATGCAGCGGTTGCTGTCCATCATCCAAAAAACAGCGGGCAGTGGCATTGTGTATGTGCGCAGCCGCTACCAAACCCAGCAGATTGCCAAGTTCATCACCCAAAATAAAATAAGTGCAACATATTACCACGCGGGTTTAAGCCATGCTGACCGTGATAAACGCCAAGCCGAGTGGACCAACAATACTACACGGGTAATTGTGGCTACCAATGCTTTTGGGATGGGAATTGACAAACCCGATGTGCGTTTTGTGGTACACATGGATGTACCCGATACCTTAGAGAATTACTTTCAGGAGGCCGGCCGTGCAGGCCGTGACGGACAGAAGGCTTATTGCGCCCTGTTATACAGTCCTGCGGATGGAGTAGAGGCCGTTGAGAAATACGAGCAACAACGGGTAAGTGCCGAAGACGCTAAAAAGGTACTAAAGCTGATGCACAACTACCTGAATATTGCCGACGGTAGTGGTGATGGCGTAAGCCATGATTTCGATTTACAGGCATTTGCTACTAAATACAATACACAGGCCACCCACGTTTACAATACCATAAAAGTACTTGAACAGCAAGGGATAGTGTCGTTTACCGAGAATATATATGTACCGCCCAAGATTAAATTTTTGGTAGATAATTACACCTTGTACGAGTACCAGATTAAATACCCTGTGATGACGGAGTTTGTAAAAGTGATTCTTCGCTCATACGGAGGTGCTTTTGAGAATTACGTACCCATAAACGAGTCTGAATTAGCCCGACGGGTGAACTTAAAGCGCGACGAAGTGGTGAAAGGGTTGGCGCGTTTACAGCAAAACGGGATTATAGATTATCGGCCGCAGAAAGAGTTGCCTCAACTGGTGCTAAACTATCCGAGGGGCGGGGAGTTGATTGACGGGAAATCTATTGAACAACGGGCAACGCTTCTAAAACAAAAGTTACAAGCGGTAATAAACTATTGCGCCCAAACCCAAAAATGCAGACAACGTAAGTTGCTGGAATATTTTGGAGAGCATACCTCTGCTGATTGCGGCAAGTGCGATGTGTGCATTGAAACCCGCAAAAAAATAACCAGCAGTAACGAATTTGAAGAATATCGCACTATTATTGAAAACGTATTAACACAAGGGCCTGTGCAGTTAACAGCGTTTGCTTCGGCAACCGGAATACAACACCAAACACAGTTAACGGATGCCTTGCGGAAAATGGCCGAAAGCGGCCTATTGACGATTAAAGACGGATGGGTACACCTGAACGGAAAATAATTTTTACGGTTATTAACGACCTAACCTACGACCAGCGTATGTACCGCATTTGCAGTGCATTGGCAGCCGCAGGGTATAAGGTGCAATTAATAGGCCGTAAGTTACCTGATTCACTTCCCGTTAAGCCGCAACCCTATGAGCAAACCCGCTTGTGGTGTTATTTTACCAAAGGGAAACTCTTTTACATCGAATATAACCTCCGCCTACTGTTTTATCTATTGTTTAAGCGGTTCGACATAGTAAGCGCGGTGGATTTAGATACCCTTGTACCGTGTTTCATCAATGCCAAACTAAAAGGCAAACCGATTGTGTACGATGCCCACGAGTATTTTACCGAAGTGCCCGAGGTGATTACCCGCCAAGCTACTAAAAAGGTTTGGGAGTGGGTGGCAAATACGTTTATTCCCAAGCTAAAATACTGCTATACCGTGGGTCCTATGTTGGCCGAAGAGTTTGAGAAAAAGTACAAAGTGAAGTTCGAGGTGATAATGAATGCTCCGCTCACCAAAGAGTTTTCAAACATTGAAAGACTTGAGAATGTATTGTTGTACCAAGGTGCGCTTAATAAAGCCAGAGGTATAGAACACTACATTGATATGATGGAGTTGTTGCCCGGGTTTGAACTGTGGTTAGTAGGAGAGGGGGATTTGAGTCAAGAGCTGAGACAGAGGGCAAAAGATAAGAACGTGGAAAACAGGGTGAGGTTTTTTGGCCGTGTTGAGCCTGAAAACTTGCATCAAATTACTGCAAAAGCATATATTGGCCTCAATATTTCAGAGAATGCAGGTTTAAGTTACTTTTATTCGCTGAATAATAAATTTTTTGACCATATACACGCACAACTACCCACTGTGGCCAATAAATTTCCTGAGTATATACGGATGAATGAGGTTTATAATATAATGGTTTTTGCCGATGCTAACCCACAATCTGTGGCAGAGCAAGTAGAACTATTGAGTAAAAATAATAGTCTTCATAATACGTTAATACAAAACTGTATACACGCCAAAACAGAATTGTGCTGGGAAATTGAACAACAAAAGTTGGTAGCTTTTTATAATAATGTTGGGGAAAGAGATTAATGTAATAGCGTTTGATGTTCCAAGCCCGCCAAACTACGGCGGTGTTGTGGACATATACTACAAACTGGAGGCTATGCACGCGGCAGGTATTCAGATACACCTGCACTGCTACCAATATGGTCGCAGTATGGCGGCTGACTTAAAGAAAATTTGCAAAACAGTTACCTACTACCCAAGACGTACTTTCCGTAACCCGTTTTATGGGAAACTACCCTATATAGTTGCCACCCGTAACTCAACGGCGATGATTGAGAACCTAAACAAAAACGATTTCCCGATTTTGTTTGAGGGCTTACACTGTTGCTATTACCTTACCCACGAAAGCCTTGCCCAAAGGTTAAAAATTGTGCGCACCCATAATATTGAGCATGATTATTACAAAAACCTTGAATTGGTAGAGGATAATTTTTTCAAGAAATACTTTTTCAGGTTAGAAAGCGAGCGTCTCAAGAAGTTTGAAGCATCACTGAAACACGCCGATGTTATTGCGGCCATTTCGCCCAACGACCACAAATACTTTTCAAAACACTTTAAGCGGGTGATGTATTTGCCGGCTTTCCACCCCAACCGTGATGTTGTATCAAAAACCGGTAAGGGAAACTATTTGCTGTATCACGGTAATTTGGGGGTTGGTGAAAACGAAGAGGCAGCAATGTTCCTGATAAAGAACGTGTTTTCAGGGCTTGAGTATCCTGTTATTATTGCCGGAAATAACCCTTCCTTAGAGTTAAAAAAAGAGATATTAAATCACCCCAATATCACATTAAACGATAAAGCAAGTTCTTCGCAAATACTATCGCTGATAAAAAATGCGCAGGTAAATGTGTTGCCTACTTTTCAAAGCACAGGTATAAAGTTAAAACTGATTAACAGTTTATTTGTAGGCAGGCATTGTGTGGTAAACGACAAAATGGTTAAAAATACAGGCCTCGAAGAATTGTGCCATGTAGCAAATAAACCTGCTGATTTTATAAAACTGATAAAGAAGCTTTGGGATAAAGAATTCACCAAAAGTGATATTGAAGCCCGTAATGAGTTGTTACAGCAAGGGTTTTCAAATACTCAAAATGTAAAAATACTGGAAAACGTGCTCGAAGAAGTAAGCACGATTAGCTAATCGTTGAGGCAAACACTTTACCTCCTTCACAGCGATACACCTTACCGTAAAATTTATTAATCAGTCTGTAATCGTGTGTAGCCATAATAACAGCAGTGCCCTCAGCATTAATTTGCTTTAATACCGCCATAATATCATCCGCCACTTCAGGGTCAAGATTTCCCGTAGGCTCATCGGCAATAATCAACTCTGGGTTATTTAATAACGCACGCGCAATAACTACCCGTTGTTGCTCACCACCACTAAGTTCGTGAGGCATTTTATGCTCTTTTGTTGCCAAACCTACTTGTTTCAATACTTCGGCAACACGGTTTTTACGTCTGTCAATTTCATTCCACCCCGTAGAGCGTAGCACAAAATCAAGGTTATCAAACACAGTACGGTCATATAACAATTGGAAATCTTGAAAAACAATACCCAATTTGCGTCGTAGCTGTGAAACTTTTTTGCGCGAGATATTATCAAGGTCAATCCCTGCAACAGTAATGCTACCCTCCTTTAAAGGTAAGTCTGCATACAATGTTTTTAATAAACTCGATTTACCACTGCCGGTTTTTCCTATAAGGTATACAAACTCTCCGGCATCAACTTCAAGGTTCAACTCATGTAAAACCAAGCTGTTATTATGCTGGAAAATATTTGCGTTACTAATACTAACTACCTTTGTGGCTTCCATACAGTGCAATAATACTGATTTTCGAAAAGAAAATAACTGTATTTAAAAACAGAATAGGGCTCTGATGGCCTGCTGGCGTTAAAATCTTAATAAATACTTTACACGTTTCTTTAAAAAATTTGGGTCGATTAAAGATAAAATATATACATTTGCAGAGATTAGAACTTGTGCAACGTTACAAACGTTAATAAAACCTATGAAATTATTCAGCATTAAGAAGGTAAATTTACCGGTAGCAGTAGTAGCAGTTATATCTGTTGCGGCTTGTACGAACATTAAGAAGGCAGCGAAAGACTACCAAGAAAATGTTAAAACAGAGGCTACCCCTAAAGTATTGGAATTGCACGGCGACTCAGTAGCATACGAAGTGTCTGTTACTGTTCCAGCTAAGAAATTTCACAAAAAGGCATCTGTGAAGATTGAGCCTATTTTGCAATACAGTAACGATACAGTTTCACGTCCTCCTGTTACAATTAAAGGAGAAGAAGCTCCCGGAAAAGGAAAACTAGTAATTGACTCTAAAACCGGTGGTACTGTTAAGTTTGAAGATAAGTTTGCTTATAACGACAAAATGAGCAAATCTAAACTGGTTGCAGCTGAAACCTTCATGATTGCAGGTGATGAAAAAGAACTTGACCAATGTATCATAATTGAAGATCAAAGACTGTTGGCTGACGGTATCATCACTACTTCACGTATGTTGAAGGCTGATGAAGACGTTTTGTTGTCAGTTGATGAATATGTACCGGTTGATAAAACTCAAAGCATTACCGTTTATTACCTAATAAACAATGCTACTTTCAATCCTAAGTTTAAAGATAAAAACTCAGGCGTTGATAACGATGTACAAATAGCATCTCTTAGCACTTTGCTAAAAGATCCAACGTTTGAAATCACAGGTCTTAACTTTAACTCTTTCGCTTCTCCTGATGGCGAAATGGATCGTAACGAAGAGCTTTCTAGCGATCGTTCAGAAGCTACTGTTACTTGGTTCAAACAATACCTTAAAAAACTAGGTCGCTATGAAATGTTTGACAGCAACTTTAAAGCTGCTAACCACTTCAAAGAAGACTGGAAAGGCTGGAAATCATTAGTGCAAGCTTCAGACTTGTCTGATAAAGATGCAATCTTGGCTATTATGAATAACAATAGCCTTACTGATGATGATAAAGAAGCTCAGATAAAAAGCAAGCACGCTGCTTCATACGAAAAAATGAAAAACGTGTTGCTTCCAAAACTTCGCCGTACTGAAATTACCTTTACTGCTAAAGGTGGTTTGAAAACCGACGAAGATCTTAAAGCACAAGCTAACTCACTGGATAACCTTAACCAAGATGAAGTAATGCAGTTGGGTAAAATTGTTAACAATGTTAACGACCGCAAACGCATCTACGGTTACTATGTAAGCAAATACAGCAACGACTGGAGAGGTTACAACAACCTAGCGGTTGCTAACTTGCAAGCCGGTGAAGTTGAAGACGGTATGAAAAACCTTAAGAAAGCTGATGAGCTTTCTGCAAACAATGCTTATGTATTAAACAACATGGGTGTTGCTTACAAAATGCAAAAACAATACACCGAGTCAGAAGAGAAATACCGCGCTGCTAAGTCTAAAATGGACCGCAACGTAAACCCTGACTACAACCTAGGTGTTCTTTATACTCGTATGGGTAAATATACCAACGCATCTGAAAGCTTCAAAAACACTACTTGCCGTTACAACGTAGCTCTTGCTTACTTGTTGAAAGGTGATTATGACAATGCTGAGAAAACTTTCAACTGTATCCCTGCTGAGAAAAAAGACGCTGATACTTATTACCTAATGGCTGTTACTTCAGCTCGTAAAGGTAAATTAGACGGTGTTGCTACCAACCTTGCCCGCGCTATCCAAATGGACGGCAAATTGAAATCAAAAGCTAAAGATGATTTAGAGTTCCGTGATTTCAAAGGCAAATCAGAATTTGACAACCTGTTGCGATAACCTGCTTTAGTAGCGGAAAAATATAAAGCCCCTTTTTAGGGGCTTTTTTTATGGGGTAAAGTGAACACTAAAAATCACTGTGTAGTCAATAACTCTGTAGCTAATGAAGCCTTAGCATTCCTCGTTTGATAGAAACTATTGATCGTTGATTTCTATAATCAAGCATTAGCCTTTAGCATCTTTGCGTTAAGGCAATAGAGTTATCAGCTTCGTAAGACTATAGAAGCACAACTGTAAGCCTAATGAAAAGCTTCTGTTAACGTATCACCCAATCGATAGGCTCTTTGCCTTGTTGTTGAAGGTATTGATTAGTTTTAGAGAAGTGCTTGCAACCGAAAAATCCATTGTATGCAGAGAATGGTGATGGGTGCGCGGCTTTCAGTATCAGATGCTTGCTTCCATCAATAAGACTTTCTTTGTTTTGGGCAAATCGTCCCCAAAGTATAAATACCAAACCACTGTGGTTGTTAGATACCGTTTTTATTATTTTATCGGTAAAGGTTTCCCAACCCTTGCCTTGATGTGAACCTGCTGTGTTTGCCCGCACGGTTAATGTAGCGTTTAAAAGCAATACACCTTGCTTGGCCCAGCTTTCAAGGTTGCCTTTAGTGGCAGACATTGGCTCACCAATATCACTTGCAATCTCTTTAAATATATTAACCAACGAAGGGGGCTGACGTATTCCGTCTTGCACTGAAAAGCACAAACCATGTGCTTGCCCAGCACCGTGATAAGGGTCTTGGCCTATTAATA
This sequence comes from Bacteroidota bacterium, assembly GCA_008933805.1. Taxonomy (NCBI): domain Bacteria; kingdom Pseudomonadati; phylum Bacteroidota; species Bacteroidota bacterium. The sequence continues at coordinate 25,912 of WBUH01000025.1, read as the reverse complement.
CAACTTTTACTTTATCAAAAGGGGTAAGGTTTAGCGCATTAAATATTAATCCGCCCGGAGGATAGATGGCATACTTTGCTTTTTCATCAAGCAAAAATGCCCTTAATGCCTTAAAGTAAGGAGCTTCAAACTCAGGTTGTAAGTATTGCAGCCAGCTTTCGTCAAGCTGAATTGTTTTCTCAGCAGAAGTCATGTAAAAGTTTTATCAAATATAAAACCTGCACATGAAAAAATGCGCATTAACGCAATAGTGTTACTGTACCTTTATAATCGTAATCAACCCCATTGAAGCCTGTGATTTTTACCACATAAAAATACACATCTTGTTGAACGGGGAACTCTTTGAAGTTACCATCCCAACCTTCGGTAATATCGGTAGATGCATACACTGCCTCTCCCCAACGGTTAAAGACAGTTATTGAGAATGCCGAAACACCGTCAGCAGATATCCAGAAGCGTTCGTTTTCAATACGTCCGGCTTTATCAGGGGCAAATGCATTAGGTATAAACACAACAATATCCGGTAGTATTACCAATTCACGGCCTGTTTGGCTTTCGCAACCGTGGTTACTCACTACTTTCAAGCTTACCCAGTATTTACCTGAGTCTGTAGGATATTCAAACGTTGGGTTTTTCTGGTCAGAGAATGAACTGTCAGGGTCACCAAAACTCCACAAATAGCTTGTGATATTATCCGGAGCATCAATGGTAGTGCGGTCGGTAAACGTAATAATGTTTTGCACTATAGTAGTAACCCAATTGTTTGCATCCATATCAGCAACGGGCACAGGGTAAATAATGGCTTGCGCAGGAGTTGCATTTTGAGAGCAATTACGTTCAGAAGTAACTTTTAGGTTAATGGTATAAGTTCCGTTGGTTTGGAACGTATGAGAAGGTAATGTGTTAGTTGAAGTATTGTCAAGGCTTGAAGGGTCACCAAAATCCCATTCGTATTTAGCATTGTTGGGTAAATCGGTTTGGGCTTCAAAGCTTACAGTATGTGGTTCACACCCGTTTGCATCGGTAACAATAATGTTAGCAGTAGGGGTGGGGTAGAAACAAACATTGATTGTATGAGAAGCAGCAGGACAAGCTCCATTGGGCAAGGTTGAAGCTGTAACATCAATACACTTATCGCTCATGGCCGGTTGGTATATGCTAACTGTATCGGTTGCAGGGCTAAATGAACCTGCACCTGTTGAAGACCAACCCATTGCTGCGCTGTTTTTATAGCTGGCTTTTACTGTAATAGGTTTTCCTTCGCATGCTGCGTTAGGAGGGGTTACAACAATTGTAGGAGCCGCATCAACGTTTATTGAGCCTGTGATAAAGTTCTTACATCCTTCGCTTGAAGTATAATCATACCTTAAGCTGTATTGACCTGCCGGTTGGCTGGCAATAAAATCACCATTGGGGTTAATGCCGGTACCTTTCCAAACACCACCGGTTGGGTTGGCATAGGTCATTAAGTTAACGATTCCTGCATTTGAGCAAATACCGGGTATTGCTGAAAGGCCGACACTTGGCACAGGTTTAACTCTCAGAATTAAGTAATCTGTAGCGGGGCAATTGTTACCGGGTATATCGTAAGTATAAGTCAATCGGTGAGTATCGGCTAATACCAAAGTAGGATTAAACCAATCGGTATTAACAATACCACCCGATGCACTTTGCCAAATTCCACCCGCTGGTGAAGCAAAGGCTTCATTCAAGCTGAAAATTGTATCGTTACCGCATTTAGGAGCAAGCGCACCTGCATCAACTACAGGAACAACCCGTGAGCTGATATTACCGCAGTTGGTATTTACACAACCAAATATGTTGGTTAGCTCAAGGCACATTACATAAGTTTGGTTTTGTGGTACAGTTAATAGATTAAATAAGGCATTTTGGCCGTTATTTTCAATACCAGCACTGCCGCCTGAAGTCGCTGTTGACCATTTCCAAGTACCGGGAGTGGTAGTGGTAGGAGGCAGGGTAATGCTCTTTAAGTCAACCTTGCCTTTATCGCCGCACAATGAGGTGTCTTTCAATACAACATCAGGCAGACGTATTACTCTAAACGTAGTTGATTTATTGGCCTTGCAGTTGTTTTGATCGGTAACAGCATAGTTTACCGTAAGCACTTTAAATGCCTGAGTATTATCTACAACAATTGAATCAGGATAGAAATAAGTACCTCCGCCAATCCAATCAGGGTCTTCAGCGCAAGTCCAGATACCATTGGTAATAGTTGGGAATGCCAATCCTTCGGCCAAGCTAAAGGGGGATGCTTTTTCGCAGCGGTCTTTAATTGGAGTAAATGTAATGACGGGGAGTTGGTTAATTGTTATTGCAACAGTGTCTTCATTTTCACAACTCACCCCACCATGTATTCGTACAGCATTCAACCTGTACGTTTCAGGCGTTGTCATAATTTCTTGGATTGTGCCACTGCTTGAAAACGGAGTGGTACTGGGTAATTTATACCATTTGTATATATCAGCACCGGATGCTGTTAGCCTTAACGTATCGTTGTAGCAAATGCCTTTATCAGGGCCTGCCGTAACAGGAACGGTATTGACAAAAAGTTTGTAGCTGGCGGTATCAGTACAGCCGATAGAGTCTCTTACTATAGCTATATAGGTGTTGCTATCCTTCACGGTAATTTTGCGTGAAGTATCGTTTGTATTCCAACGGTATTTGTAATTGGCAGGGAAAGTATCGTTTCCGGCATCCAATTCAACAAAGGCATTGTAGCAAATGCGTGAGCCGGTATCCAAATGGATTAAAGGCTTCATGCGGTACAATATCTTCATCGAGTCGCCACTGGTACATCCTTGTCCGTCAGATACACTTACACGTATCACTGTATCTTTAGTGGGCACAAGGGATATTGATGTAACGGTATCTCCGGTGTTCCATAAGTATTTATAAGGAGCCGAACCCAAAGTAGTTTTTGATTGGATGGGTAATGAACCTCCTTCGCAAATAAATGTGTCTTTAGGCAGTTCTACTTGCACATAAGGGTCAATATAAATGGTATCTGCAAACGCATTTACGCAGGGTGTAGTTGTTTTCAAACTTATGGTGGCAATGTTCATACCCGGCTTCATCTGTATGGTGTCCTTCATTTTGCTACTGGTGTAGTAAGTAGCACCTGTAGAATCTTTAAACCTCCATTCTGAAATCAAGCCGCCGGCATAGTTTTTTGCAGGTGTTGCTTCCATTGCAACCCTTCCGCAAGTGAGTTTCACAAAGTTTCGTGTAGCTTTTGGTGATTCACGTACGGTGATAGAAAACGCCCTTACAGCCACCCCGTTTAGCGGGCAGGCATTGTCTCTGGCGGTAATTGTAAATGTATAAGGCACGTTACTTACATCCGCTTCGGCAGGAGTCCAACACACCTTGCCCGAAGCAAAAGCAACGGTATTGTTATTATGAGTAAATGTAGCACGCGGTATACCCCTGTTCCATGAAATTACAACCGTATCACGGTTCACATCCGCATCGGTAGTAACAATGTCTAAACATATTTGCTGCCCTACACAGGCTTTGGCCGAAAAGGGTGGTTTGATAACAGGTATGTTGTTGTTGGGGCAGTTCACTACAATTACCTGCATATCCCGTCGCGTTCGCCCTATTTCTACCATAGTACCGTTAATACGCCGCCATTCCGTTACTTCAATTACAATAACCCCCGTTTCGTTCACTTTGGTAGGCCTAAAGCTAAGGTCACCCGTAATAGAGTCAAGCCTGAAACCTGCGGGTGAGGTTAAGCTTGCATTGGGGAAACCTAAGAACGACATCGGTTTTGTAGGAGTAAAGCTACCTGAATAGCTTACAGTAGTTGAAGGGCCTTGGTACGCAGGTGCTAATGCGTATGAAAGAGAATCACCGTTATCTAGTGTATCAATAGCACCGTTGTTAAACACAAAATCCTGACCTACGCATATAATTGCTACAGGGTAGCTGGTATAAGCAGGTGAGTTGTTACAAATACCGTTACAGGCATCAATAGTGGCATCGGTATAAAAGCCTTGGTTGGCAGCTCCTGTACTGATGGTGGTTGAGCGTACGTAAATAGTGGTTGAGATTTTGAACTTACAGCAGCCTTGCGCAATGAACGTTGATAAATCTACAACTCCCTTGTATAAGTGTTCTTCGATACCGTAAGGGAAACTACCGTTTTGGCAGGCACTTTTAGCTGAACCGCACAATTGGGTAATATCTGTAATTGAAATACGGGTAATGTTAACCGTACCTAACGATTGGCCGTTGCAGCTTCCGTTGGCTCCTGTGATGTTAAGCACAGGATGGGGGCAGTTTTGTCCGGTACCGCCGCCACCGCCGCCCGAAACATTACAACCATTACAATCACGGTAAAACTTAAAAGTGATTTCAAACTTACCGTTACCCAAGCATTTATATAAGATATCAGACCCCACCACGTGGTCGGCAAATGCTGAAAAGCAAAATACCAAACTGATACCTAGCGAAAAGATTAGCTTTTTTGTGTTTACGAAGCGCATAACTTAATCAAAGATACATTTTTATGACGTAAAGTTGCTTGGATGTAACGGGATTAAGAATTTAAAATGAACAATGTGTGAAGTATTAATTTTGCAGCAGGATGAGCACTAAGAAACCTGCTAAAAGCTGGAAGCTGAAAATGGAGAAACCCTCCGTGCCTGAAATTGTTGAACTTCCACCAAATATGCCTGCCGGATGGGGGCAAGGTACCATGGTAATTGTAACTCCTAAAATTATAGATACATTGGTAAACAGTGTACCCAGGGGAAAGCTTATCACTATTGGTGCAATGCGAAAAAAGTTTGCACATGATTATGATACTGCAACCACCTGCCCTTTAACAACGGGTATTTTTTTACGGATTGTGGCTGAAGCAGCCGAAGAGAACAGGCAAGAAGGAAAAACAAACGTAACCCCTTATTGGAGGGTAGTAAGAGATACGGGTGAAATGATTGATAAATTTCCGGGTGGGATTGAAGCCCAAGCAGAAAAACTAAAGGAAGAAGACTTTGAAATACTAATTACAGGGCGTAAAGGAAATAAGCTGGTGGTAGCTGATTTGGAAGAGCATTTACAACCCTTATGAAAGTGTTGTGTAAATGCCTTTAATGTTTACAAACTCAGTGATACCGTACACTGAAAGTTCACGGCCATACCCTGAGTTGTTTATTCCGCCAAAAGGAAGCTCAGGCACACTGCGTACCATTTCGTTTATATACACCATACCACTGTTGATTCCTTCGGCAAAATGACGCGCTCTTTCAGCGCTTTGTGTCCATACCGAAGCTCCTAAGCCGTACACTGTATAGTTAGCCAATTGCAGTGCTTCCTCATCCGTATCTACCACAAAGATGGGGGCTACAGGGCCAAACACTTCTTGGGTAAATGCAGGAGAAGTCAGCGGTACATGACTGATTACTGTAGGTTCAAGCACCGCAGGACCGATGCGTTTACCGCCAGTTAACAATTTAGCCCCTGCTTTCAACGTAATTTGTAGTTGTTCTTCAACCTTATCGGCCAAGTCAGGGCGTGCCAGTGTGCCCATCGTAATACCTTCTTCAAACGGGTTACCTTGTTTTAGCCCCTTTACTTTTTCTACCAGTAAATGCGTAAAACTATCGGCAATCTCCCGTTTCACAATAAAACGTTTAGCCGATATGCAACTTTGCCCGCTGTTTTGAAAACGTGAGCGTAGTGCCGCTTTTAAGGTTTTTTCTAAATCAGCATCTTCAAGCACCACAAAAGCATCGCTACCGCCTAATTCCATCACACTTTTTTTAAGATACTTGCCAGCCAGCATAGCAACAGAAGACCCTGCTTTTTCGCTGCCTGTTAAGGTTACCGCTTTTATTTTACTGTGGGCAATAATATGTTCAATGTCGTCTAATCCTGCAAACAGGTTTTGCAGCACCCCGTGCGGAAATCCGGCTTCTTCAAACAAACGTTGGATGTGCAACGAGCATTCAGGCACATTAGGAGCGTGTTTGAAAATGGCGGTATTGCCAGCCATTAATGTGGGTATGGCAAAACGAAGCACTTGCCAGAAAGGAAAGTTCCAAGGGAAAATCCCGAAAATTACCCCTAGGGGTTGGTATATAATCTCGGCTTGAAGGTCGCTACCTTTCAATAGCTGTCCTTTTAAAAGTGGTTCGGCATTATCTGCATAGTACAGGCAGGCGGCAATGGTTTTGTCTAATTCAGCACTGCTTTCACGCAACGGTTTGCCCATCTCAAAAGTAAGTGTTGCGGCTAATTCACTCTTCTGAGTTTCCATAAGAGTTGCCAATTTTTTGAAATGTTCACCCCTGCGGGCAAACGACATGGTTCTCCAATGGGTAAAGGCTGTTTGGGCAGCATCAATTGTGGTATCAATTTGTTGGCGGCTGGCAAAAGGGTAGCTTGATTTTATTTCACCAGTGTAGGGGTTTTTAGACACAAATTCCATCGCTCGGTTCGTTAATGATTAAAATGGGCAAATTTTTCAGTTTCAATTGCTCAAACTTATTGCCAAATTTGAACCACAAAATTAACTGCTATGAAACGATTAGGTATAGTAAGCCTGTTATTATTTTTTACTTTAATAGCCAATGCCCAAAAGGGACTGCCCAAATTTCAGGCAGGTGTTCGTTTTGGCTATAACTACGCCAACTTTGCCGATTTAAAAAATTCTGATTTACTAACTATTGATAAAAACCGCTTTGTGATGGCGGGTGCGTTTGCTCAAGTGAGAGTATTGAAAAAGTTTGGATTGCGTGCAGAATTGCTATACAATCCGCAAGGCGCATTGGTTAATTACTACGATAGCAACAATGTGAAGGTGGAAGCGATACGAAAGTTGAACTATACTGATATTACCTTATCAGCAGTGTACAATTTCAAAGTGCTGAAACTGTTAGGCTTTTATGCTTTTGCGGGATATAACTACGGTAGCTTAAGCTCAGTGAAAGATGCCATACAGCAACCTTATACAAATACTAAAACCGTTACCGACAGGTTTGAGAAAAACTCTTCCGGTATCATTGGCGGTCTTGGATTGCGTATGCACATCTCCAACATTAATATTCTACCCGAAGTACGTTACTTGTATGGATTGAGTGATGTGGAGAAAAGTAGCGGAATAGCTAAAAACAGAGTGTTTACTGCTTCAGTCGGTATTTCTGTTTCGTTGTAACAAATCCCACCGTGAGTATAAATTTAGAAAACCATTATCCCAAGCGGGTAATGGTTTTTTCAATTATATCGCAGGCTTCGTGCAGCTGTTCTTCGTTAATAGTTAGGGGAGGGGCAAAACGGATAATATCCCCGTGGGTTTGTTTGGCAAGCAGCCCGTTTTCTTTTAGCGCAATGCACACATCCCAAGCTGTTTTGCCATCGCCGAAAGGTTTTATCACAATTGCGTTCAGCAAGCCTTTACCGCGTACAGCAGTAATTAAATCTGACTGAATTGATGCCATACGCTCACGGAAAATTTTTCCCATGGCTTCTGCGTTCTCGGCCAGTTTCTCGTCTTTAACCACATCAAGCGCAGCCATAGCAACTTTGCAGGCTAATGGATTACCGCCAAACGTACTGCCGTGCTCACCGGGTTTAATGGTTAAAATTATTTCGTGGCTGCTCAATACCGCAGATACAGGTAATACACCTCCCGAAAGTGCCTTCCCTAAAATCAAAATATCGGGTTTAACTTCCTCATGGTCGCAAGCCAATAATTTGCCTGTACGGGCAATACCAGTTTGTACTTCATCGGCAATCATCAATACATTGTATCGGTTGCACAATTCGCGCACAGCTTTTAAGTATCCTTCATCAGGTATCACAACGCCTGCCTCACCTTGTATCGGCTCAAACATAAAGCCCGCAACATTCGGGTCTTGAAAAGCCTTTTCCAGTGCTTCGGTATTATTGTAGGGCACAATCTCGTAGCCCGGTACAAAAGGCCCGAAGTTAGCAGTGCTGGATGGGTCGGTACTGCTTGAGATGGCGGCAATGGTTCGTCCCCAAAAGTTACCTTCTACAAAAACTATTTTGGCTTGGTTGGCGGGTATGCCTTTTATGGTATAGCCCCAACGGCGGCATAGTTTTATAGCGGTCTCTCCACCTTCTACGCCTGTGTTCATGGGCAACACGCGTTCATAGCCAAAATATTCAGTAATGTATTTTTCGTATTCGCCCAACACATTGTTGTGAAAGGCGCGCGAGGTAAGGGTAAGTTGCTGTGCTTGGCTAACCAATGCTTTGATAATACGCGGATGGCAATGACCTTGGTTAACAGCACTGTAGGCCGAAAGAAAATCATAGTATTTTTTGCCTTCAACATCCCAAACAAAAACGCCTTCACCTTTTTCAAGCACAACCGGCAAAGGGTGGTAGTTGTGGGCACCGAAGTTTTCTTCTAAATCAATATAATACTGGGTGTTTTCTTTTGTCTCAACCATAGTACAAAGGTATTGTTTATATCACTGACGGCAAAATGACTCTATATGTGGTATAAAACACAAAACCCGCATTGCTGCGGGCTTTATGAAAAGAAAAATTAAAAAGAAACTCGTGCAGGCTGCTTAGTTGTAGGTTTGTTCAGCCACCAACTCGCCTTTATCGTTCCATTGCTTCCAAGTACCTACTTTTTTATCCATGCTGTAGTGCATTTCAAAAAGCAGTTGGCCTGCATTGTTGTATATTTTCCATTCGCCATCTTTTTTGTCATCCTTAAAATTGGCTTGGCTGACTTTCTTTCCGGCTTCGTTAAATTTAACCCATTCGCCTTGGCGTTGGCCATCGACATACTTACCCACTTCCATCATTTTTCCTGATTGGTAATAGAAGTAGGCTTTCCCTTGGATTTTACCCTCCACTATATACAGTTCGCTTTCAACAAGGCCCCCTTCATAGTACGTGTAATACATCCCATTGTAAAGATTACCATTTTGGTCATAAAAGATTTTTACATTGGTTTCTGTGGGATTAGCATTTAGTGCTGCACTTGAGAAAACCAATGCAAACAACATAATTACTGCGTTAAACATTGATTTTTTCATTGCTTTATTTTATTAAAGTGTTTGATGAATATTATAAAGCAAAGATAGAATAATGTTTAACAATTACATAACATTAGAGTAAAAATTATTTAATATGCAGAAAAGCCGCTGTAAACAGCAAGATGATAGTATTTATAGGTGTTAACCTAGTTTTAGCTTTCGTTTTTGTAGTTTTACTACTGTTAACTCAGGGTTGGATTGTATAGTTTTGAATACGTTTTTAGCTTCATTATATGCCACGTATGAAAACTTAAGCGTATAGGTTCCGCTTTTTAATTGGTTCACCTCAAAATTGCCGTCAAAATCAGTATAAACTTTTTTGTCTAGTCCTTCAACAAACACTTCTACACCTGCCAAGGGGTCTCCCTTTTCGTCTGTAACTTGTCCTTTAATGCTGTATTTAGCTTCAGGGTCAGTATTTCCGGCAATAGCTATTGTATTTGTTATCAGCAGCAAAACTGCAAACACTATGTTTTTCATTCGGCAGCAAAAGTATTTCGGAAATGTTAATCAGATATTTCTCAAATGTTAATCGAACATTAAGGAATTGTTCTTAACATTGAAATTGGGACAGGCAATAAAAAAGCGGCAATGCTAGAGCACAGTCGCTTTAACTACTATTCAAGGGATTATCTCAATCGTTTTTTAACACCATTACACGGGTTACAGGTTGTGGGTCGCGTACGCCATTTGCTATTAATGCTTTCCGCAGGTTATTAAGTGTAGTAAAATGCACATCCCAATAATGTTCGGGTGCGGCATAGGGGCGTATTGTAAGTTGCAAAGAAGTGTCTCCGTAGCCAACAATAAACACATCCGCAGCCGGATTTTTTAACACGTTAGGGTCGTTGTTTAATTCTCTAAGGATAATTGAACGCACTTTTTCAAAGTCTTCTGTAAAATCAATGCTTAGTTTCATTTCAACCAACAGGTTGCCATGCTTGCTGTGGTTGATGATGGTGCCGTTTGAGATGGCCCCGTTTGGAAAAATTACGGTGCGGTTATCAGGGGTAAGGATAATGGTATTGAATATCTGGATTTCTTTTACCTCGCCAAATTCTCCGCTCAGTGTAACCAAATCCCCTACTTTAAACGGACGGAAAATTAGTATCAAAACACCCCCTGCAAAGTTTGAAAGCGACCCCTGCAATGCCAAACCCACCGCTAAACCAGCCGCACCAAAAATGGCAACTAATGAGGTGGTGGGGAAGCCCACTATTCCCGCGGCTGTTATTATCAGCACTATTTTGAGACCAATGCCTATAAAGCTGCGTAAAAAAGTTTCGAGGGATATTTCATAATCGCGGCGTTCAAAAAAGCGGTGCAGTATTTTATCAACTACGCGCACCAGCCAAAAGCCAATGGTAATCAGGGCTAAAGCTCCTAAAAGATTGGGTAGGAATTGAATGGCCGAGTCGGCCCATTGCCTCAAGTATTCTTCAACGGATTTAAGTTCTGCTTTCATGTATTTATGAAGGCAAGATTATAATAGAACTGTGATTTTACAATTACTACTGCATGATTTTTTATTGGGACAAACAAAAAGCGCACTGAAAAAATTTTCGGTGCGCTCCATTAATAAGATTATGTAGTTTTTAGCGGATAAACTTATGCGTTTCGTACAACAGTATATTCTTTCGGTTGTAGCGTTTGGTAACCGTATTTTGTCCTTTATCGTCATACACGTATTCAAGTCGGTAATTATGTGGCGTGTATTTGCTTGAGGTGAACGTGTGGGTTATTTCAAGTCCCTTATCATTATAGGTGTGAGTTTCTTTATAGGCCTCTTCACCTTTAGGGTTGATTGATTTCCATTCAATCAGTTTACCCTGTTTGTTAATGATAGAAATGCTGCGCCACATTTTACCGTTTGGGTACACAATTTCATTGGTAATAATTTTATTGCTGTCAGCGTCGTACGTGCTTTTAGTGCATGATGCCGCCGTATCGCTGTTTTTATTGTTTGATATAACACCAACGGCCAAGCAATCGTATTTAACTACTGAAATCAGTTTACCCTTTTTGCCATAGTGCCTAACCTCTTTTTTGTTGCCGTCTGTATAGTAATCGGTTTCTATTGAAGAGAAGACTTTACCTTTCTTATTGGTATGTACTGTTTTAGTGGGTTGTCCCGCATCATTATAAGTAATAGATTCTGACCACGATACAGCGCTTTCCTTTTTATTATAAAAGGTGCGCTTCTCAACAAGGTTGTTTGCATTTACAATGTACTCCCAACCGCTGATGTAGTTCCCTTTTTTGTCAAACTTTTTAAAAGCTGTTTGTATACCCGAACTATTATAGGTGTAGTAACAGGTGTATTTTGGGCGACCCTTATAATCATAAAAGGATTTTACAACAAGGTCGCCTTTATTGTCGTACGTTTCTTCGGTAGCAACCACATTACGGGTAATGTTTCCTTTTTTATCAAATTGTTTGTAGTAGGTGGTAACGTTGCGAATGTTATTTTTAATGATACTATCCCTTATTTGGCTGCGCTTTTCAATGTACATTTTTACTGCTTGGGCATCGCCGGGGGTAAACCAATAATATTCGCTTTGCGAATACGTGGCGGTTGCAAAAAGCAACACAAAAACAAAAAGAATAATTTTTTTACGGTTCATAGGTAGTGTAGGTATTAACGGTGCTTAATTTTCTTTTATTGCAATTATGCGCAATACGGTTCTTCGGTTTTGTTGATGCTCGGCTTCTGTACATTTCCGTTCATAGTCAGAAAGCTCACAATTACATTTTTTGATGAATAGATTATCCTCGCCGATGCCTACTGCTTTAATACGCGAGGTATCAACTTGCTTATCGATTAAATAGGCCATCATTATATCTGCACGACGTTGAGTAAAGTCTCGGTTATAGGCACTATCTGCTCTGCAATCACTATGTGATTCTAATCTGAAAATCAGGTTAGGATAGTTTTTTATGACAGTAATCACATGTTCGTCTAAATTTTTAGCGACATCAGGGTTAATATTTGGTGAACAGCCCCATAAAATAGGAATTGTTAGGTAATCACCTACTTTGGGATTATTGAATGGGTTATAGAGCGAGTCACTCGTACGCTGTGATTGGGCGGTGCTGCTAAGACAAAAGAATACTATTGGTATGAAAAATAAACTCCATTTTTTCATCTACCCTATAATCGCATTAGGGTATGAAAGATACAGGGAAGTTTTATTTTTTATGAACGGATAGTTGAGAGGCTTACTTTTTGGGTTTGTCCTTTGTGTCCTTCTTTTTCTTCTCTTTTTGTTTAGGAGCAGGTTTTTCAGGCTGCTTCTCAGGAACATATACGGGGATAACATCCGTTTTGCTATTGGGACGTATGTTTGCCAGCCACCTAAAACCTTTTAGTCTATCCTCACCCGCAGGTATTTTGTCCATCGGGTGCAAATCTCCTACCGGCGAAAGATGGTAAAATACCTTGCCCACCTTGTTACTGTCTATTTCAATACGCAAACTGCCGCAAATCACTTTTTGCATTCCAATGTATTTGCCGGTATCCTCTTCTACATAATATACATTCTCTACATCTTGGTTCACGGTTACTTGTTTCAATCTCCTGTCTGCAAAATAAGCTTCCGCATTACGTCCCTTTATTTGGTTGTACTTCACGCTGTCGCGTTCCATCACAATAAAGGTATTTTTCATCATGCGCATCATTTGCAGCTGGCCGTCTTTCATATAAACGCGCAAAGTATCGGCGGTGATTTGGTTTTTATCGTTCCAAAGCACAGGGTTACCCTCCATATTTATTACCGAGTCTTTAAAAGAGTATTGCAACGAGTCGCACAATCCCTGCATATCCTTTTTATAAAACTTGGTTTTGTGGTAGGTATATAAGGTACGGTTGCGCAAAATGGTATCGTAAGTAGTAAGTAACGTATCCGCCGTAACAAATAACGTATCCTTTTCAACCTGCATACTTGCATACGGAGCTTTGGTAACCCACGCTTTGTTGGTATTGCGGTTGTATGTGCCCCGCTGCCCGTGTATTTCTATCTTATTAGTGGTATCCACCAGCAAAATATTTCCAAAGGCTTCGTCTATACCTGTTTTGCCTGTGTACACCATACTATCGGCAAACAGTTTCTTGTCTTCAGTAAAAATATAGGAGTTCTTTTTAATCTGCGAATAGTTGATTTTGGTATTGTACCAGCCTTGTTCGCAATACACCAGTGTTGAATCTTTGGTATTTATTATTCGTGTCGGGCCAAAAAAGTACGCATATTGGTTAGAGGTATTATACTGTAGCGTGTCGCAATACATTACGTACTCAGGGTTTATTAATACCACGCTGTCCTTAAACTCAAACGTTTTGCTTTTGGTGTCATAGCTGCCTATGCGGCTATCCATTGTATTTTCCTTACTCACAATGTGGCCGTGTGTGTTATAGTAGCCTATCCCCACATTGGCATCATAATTAATAGCATCGGTAGTAAGGGTGGTTTGCCCGTCGTTTAGCGTAACCACTTTACCTTTTAGCAGAGCCGTGCGGGTGTTTCCTTGGTAGTAAAGCGTATCACCAAACAAACTCACCGAGTCTCCCTGATAAATTTTCACATTACTGTACGCCGTAAACGTATTGTTTTCCTCGTTTTGGTAGGCACTATCGCAATACATGGTTACGTCTTCGTGCTTAAAGCCCACACCGCCAATCAATCGGCGCACTTTGCCAAATTGGGGTTCTTTGTATTCAAGGTATTCAGCCCCTAATAATTCAATTTTGGTTTGGGCACTCAGCGCAATCGTTATAAAAACAAAAACTACTGTTATCGATGTTTTAAAAAGGGCTTTTATCATAGGGCTTAATGCCGTTGCTTTGGCAAAAGTAATTTTTAACGACCTTTGTTCACAAATTATGCCAATTAGTTTACAGGCTTTCGGGGCTTTTATGCAAAATCAGGTTAAAGTATTGCCTGCACAAAAAATACTGTTGGCTTTTAGCGGGGGAGTTGACAGCGTGGTATTGGCAACATTATTAAAGGAGAACGGCTGTGATATTGCCCTTGCGCACTGTAATTTTAGTTTGCGTGCTGAGGAGAGTGACGGCGATGAGGATTTTGCCCGAACCTTTGCCCAAAAACTTCAAGTGCCTTTTTTTTCTATCCGGTTTGATACCCTTAACTATGCTAAACAGCATAAAGTGTCTACACAGGTAGCGGCAAGGCAACTACGCTACAATTGGTTTCATGAGGTGATGAGTAATGAAGGTTATGATTTACTGGCTACCGCTCACCACCAAACCGACCAAGTAGAGACGATACTATTTAATATAAACAGAGGTTCGGGGTTAGCCGGCTTGCAAGGTATGAAACCGCGGGAAGGTAATTTAATCCGCCCGTTGCTATTGGCTACCAGAGCCGAGATTGAAGAGTTTGCCAAAGCCAAAAAACTTAAATGGCGGGAAGACAGCAGCAACAGTCTTAATAAATACAGCCGCAATAAACTTAGGAATGTGGTTTTGCCCGTACTAAAAGGCTTAAACCCCAATTATGAGGAGAGTTTTTACAACCTATCAACCTTGGTAGGCCAATACCGCCAACTGATAGATGAAGTAATTACTGCTAACACAGCTGCCATAACCCACAGAGAAGGGGAGGGGTTGATGATAAACAAAGCGGGCTTGCTGGCGTTACCGCAACCGCAGGTGTATTTATATGAACTATTGAAACCCTACGGATTTAGCAACGATGTAGTAGCGCAAATGGCGCAAAGCCTTTCAGGGCATAGTGGAACAATTTTTTACGGGGAGAACGGCGAGGCGTTGATAGACCGCGAGGCAATTATTGTGAGGCCGCTTGAACAACGTGAAAAAGAAACCACACAATTTGTTATTGAAGCAACAGCCACGAGTTTTTCGTTTGCCGGTAAAACATATTCCATACAACGGTTGGATGCAAAAGGCTATGAGATTTCAACAGACTCAGCCATTGCTCAACTGGATGCAGAGAAATTACAATTCCCTTTATCAGTAAGAGGCTGGAAAAAAGGGGATTACTTTTACCCGCTGGGAATGCGGAAAAAGAAAAAAGTGAGCGATGTATTTATCAATTTAAAAGTACCCGTATTTAGCAAAGGCGAATTCCCGTTACTTTTTTCGGGAGAACATTTGGTTTGCATTGCAGGATTGCGTGTTGACGACCGTTTTAAAGTTACTCCCCAAACCAAAGAGGTGTTGGTAATAACGCCTGTTCAGTAAATAGGTACGACAGTCTTAAAATAATTCTTAAAATTTTATCAAACCGGTCTAACCTTTTCAGCGCATAGTTGTTGAAAGGATATAGTCAGGCATTCGGGCTATGTATGTTCGCCCTCCGTTAATGCGGGTAATTATGCACTTGATACAGCAAATCGGAGTGTTGATGCAAATGCAATAACATACCACCCTGATAAGCCTTAAACTTTGCGGTACAATTACGGTTATAGATAAAAATCATCCCTTAATCTCATGGAACAAAAAATAATAGATGCTTACATAGCCTACTTGCTCGAAAACGGCGAGCAACCCAAAAGTGTTTTTACGTTTGCAAAAAGCCTCGATATGGAAGAGAGCGAATTTTATAAATATTTCGGCTCGTTTGCCGCCATAGAAAAACACATTATGGGACATTTATTTGCTGCCACTAAAGAAAAATTAGAGGCCGACGAAGTATTTAAAAATTACGGTGCCCGAGAAAAGATGTTGGCATTATTTTTCAGTTGGGTAGAAAATGCCCGCAGTTACCGTAGTTACCTACTGCACTTGCACCAACGTAACAAAATACATACTCCCGTTCCCCGCTATTTGGATGCGATAAAAGACGATTTCAAAGCCTTTACACAGGTTATCATAGGTGAAGGTATTAACAACAATGAAGTGGCCGACCGAAAATACCTTTCAGATAAATATGCCGACGGTTTGTGGCTACAATTCGCATTTATCCATCAGTTTTGGCTAAAAGACGACAGTAAAGATTTTGAGAAAACCGATGCCGTTATTGAAAAATCGTTGCACTTGGCGTTTGAATTGTTGGGCAAAGGAGTATTAGACGCCGCGTTGGATTTTGGGAAATTCATGTTTCAAAACAGGTCGATGTAGGAAGTTTCGATGCAGGTTTGTTTTTAATATTTCCACTCACAATTTCTAATCATCAGCCCTAAAATGAAGTATCAAGATAAAATAGCCACATCAAAAGTTGACCGTAACTTAAAATTTGTAGGCACAGGAGCGAAAATCGGGGGTAATTACATCAAACACTATGTGAAAAAAGCGTTTGACCCTGATTTGGATAAAGAAGAATTACACAAAGAAAACGCCGAGGATATTTACAACAGCTTAAGCCAGTTAAAAGGCAGCGCCCTAAAAGTGGCGCAAATGCTAAGCATGGATAAAGCCGTATTGCCAAAAGCTTACAGCGATAAATTTACGATGGCACAATACAGTGCCCCGCCGCTTAGTGGCCCGTTAGTAGTAAAAACATTTACCAAATCGTTGGGGAGAACACCTCAGGAACTGTTTGACAGTTTTGAGATGAATGCCACCAACGCGGCAAGCATAGGGCAGGTACATACTGCCTACAAAGACGGGAAGAAACTGGCGGTTAAAATACAATACCCCGGTGTGGCCGATAGTATTAAAAGCGATTTGAAAATTGTGAAGCCCATCGCTTTGCGGATGTTTAATCTTACCGAAAAAGAATTGGCTAAATACCTGATAGAAGTTGAGGGCAAACTATTAGAAGAAACCGATTATTTGTTAGAACTTAAACGTTCACAGGAAACTGCTGAACAATGCGCCCACATTGAGGGGATTAAGTTTCCGAAGTATTACCCGGAATACTCTGCCGACCGTATTATTACGATGGATTGGATGGACGGCAAACACTTAAACGAGTTTTTGGCTACCAATCCTTCGCAAGAAGTGCGTAACAAAATAGGTCAGGCGTTGTGGAGTTTTTATGAATTTCAAAACCATACGTTACGTTCAATTCACGCCGACCCACATCCCGGTAACTTTTTGTTTAACGACGATGGTTCAGTGGGAGTGATTGATTTTGGCTGTATAAAAGTGATACCCGAAACGTTTTACTACGATTATTTCGGGATGATTATACCCGAAGTTACAGCAGACGATAAAGTGCTTGAAGATATTATGCGCCGAATGGAGATCATTTATGACAACGATAGCGATCAACGCAAACGGTTGTATAAAGATACGTTCAGGAATTTGATACAATTATTGGCGCAACCCCACCTTCAAGATAGTTTTGATTTTGGCGACGATGACTACATTAACCGCATTTATGCAATGGCCGAAGAGTTGAGCAATAATAAAGAAATACGTGCCGGCGGCGATGGCAGAGGTTCACAACACGGGCTGTATGTAAACCGCACCATGTTTGGGTTGTACAGTATGCTTAACCAGCTAAAAGCAAATATTAATACCCGTATGGGCGATTGGAAAGATAAAGTTGTTGAGCACCATTTGGAGCTAGCAGTTTAAATTGCCTTGATGGGATAAAAGTATTTATACTAAATTAAAAAACAATGCGCCGAAGGGTTTAAAATCCTTCGGTGCATTTTATTTTAAAAGGAATGAATTTTACATTCAGAAAGCTATCGAGAAAAATTACCCTCTAAGTGCCAAAACATTTTTGGCTTGCAAAAAGTGACGAATCTCGTGCTTACTCAAAATAGCCATTGTATCGGCTAATGAATAAGTAATAAACCTTGAAACAGGAGATTGTATTTTTTGTGTAGCGTCCGTTTCCATGGTTTTATGCAAAAATCCTTGCAATACTTGTTGGCTTCTTTCAAACCGGGTAATCAACGTAGGAATTTCAACCACCGGTTGGGGATTAAAAATTTTCGGGGCTTTAGATTTGTGTGATTTCATACGGTCAGGGTCAACCGCCTTATAAAGTAATTTGCCCCAAAAAGTAGGTCGGTATGGCTGCTTATTCTTCTCTTTCCCTTCCAGCACGGCAAGTTTATTTTCCAAAGCCTCAAAATAGCGGGTATTACTCACCATAATGTGCTCAATACATTGTGCCGCACTCCATTTATCAGGGGCGGGCTTCCACAGCAGCTCCTTGTGGTTGTGAAGAAGGTGCCTTATGTCTTCATCGGCACGCAAAAAATCTTCCTTTGCCCTTTCCAAAACATCGTGTACCGTCATATGGTGTAAAGTTAGCAGATATTCTTTTTTGTTCGTCTAAATCATCAAACATATTGCATTAAAACCCGTGCAAATAGTTAAACTCGCGCAACAAATTTTTTGTACACAACAATGACAAGGTATTTTTATTTGGCAATTTGTTTAGTAGTGGCATCGGTTGCAAGCGCCCAACACGGTTATTGGCAACAACGTGCAGAATATGTAATAGATGTTGATTTTGATGCGGCCAAGCACCAATACAAAGGCAAACAAAAGCTAACCTACTTTAATAACTCGCCCGATACCTTGTATAAAGTGTTTTATCATTTGTATTTCAATGCCTTTCAGCCGGGTAGTGAGATGGATGTGCGCAACCGTACCATACAAGACCCGCAAAAAAATATCGGCGATAGGATTAGTAAGCTTCGACCCGAAGAACAAGGATTTCAAAAAATCAACAGCCTAAAGCAAAACGGAACGGATGTGAAATTCACAACACAAGGTACAATACTTGAAGTTGAGCTGGATAAACCCATTTTGCCCGGAAAGAAGGCAACATTCGAAATGGACTTTGATGCACAAGTACCGGTGCAGATACGCCGCAGCGGACGTAACAATGCCGAAGGGATTGATTACAGCATGGCGCAATGGTACCCAAAAATGTGCGAATACGATGTGCAAGGTTGGCACGCCAACGAATACATTGGCCGTGAGTTTTATGGTATCTGGGGTGATTTTGAAGTAAACATTACTATTGATTCGAATTTTATTATTGGCGGAACAGGCTATTTGCAGAATGCAAACGAAATAGGGCATGGCTACGAAGCAGAAGGAGCGAAGGTTAAACGTGCCGACGGTAAAAAACTGACTTGGAAGTTTAAAGCCCCCAACGTACATGATTTTGTGTGGGCTGCCGACCCTGATTATGTGGTAAAAAGCCGCAAATGCCAAAACGGCGTAGTGTTTTATTTTGTGTATGAAGACAACGATACTTTGCACCAAACGTGGAGCAAGTTGGGCGAGTACATGGAGAAATCGATGAATTGGATGAACAGCCATTACGGAGAGTACCCTTACAAGCAGTACAGCTTTGTGCAAGGCGGCGATGGAGGTATGGAATACCCGATGGCGACACTGATTACAGGAAAACGCGGGTTTTCGAGCCTTGTTGGAGTTTCTGTCCATGAAATGAACCACAGTTGGTTTCAAGGCGTACTTGCGTTTGATGAAAGCCACTACGGTTGGATGGACGAAGGGTTTACCACTTACACCTCGGATGAGGTGATGAACCACTTAGGGTATGATGACGGCGAACCTTTATTTTTTGCTGGCTATAAAGGCTATTGGGCGATGACTGAGTCAGAATTAGACGAGCCACTAACCACTCACGCTGATTTCTTTAACTCTAACGGCGGATACGGTTCATCGGCGTATAACAAAGGCGGGGTGTTTTTGCACCAGTTGCGTTATATAGTGGGGGAAGCCAACTACCAAAACGGGATGCTGCGCTTTTATAACGAGTGGAAGTTTAAACACCCTGATGCAACTGCCCTAAAACGGGTAATGGAAAAAGTAAGCGGCCTTGAACTGGATTGGTATTTTGAGCAATGGGTGAATACTACCAATACGATTGACTACGCAGTAAAATCGTTTTATACCACAAAAAACAAAACCAATATTACGCTTGAGCGCAAGGGTAAAATGATGATGCCTTTAGAAGTATTGGTTCGTTTTGCTGACGGCAGCAGCCAATGGTATTACATTCCGCTAACGTTGATGCGCGGTACAAAAACTGATTTTGGCAAAGTAAAGGTTAATACCTTAGCCGATTGGCAGTGGGTAAACCCGTTTTACACCATTGAAATTGACGGTAAAAAAGAAGTAGCTCAAATTATTATCGACCCCGGTTATTATTTAGCAGATACTGAACGCGAAAACAACGCAATGATATTACCCGACGATGCCGAGATAATGATTGAAGGGAAATAAACTTACCTCATAATTGTAAGGTTGCCTCTATACTCGGGTTTTGTAGGGAGTTTATCAAAAGTGTAGTCAATCAGAACTCCATAAACACCTTCGGGTACTGCCTGTCCTTTGTAAGTTCCGTCCCATGTGGCAGTGGGGTTATTGGTTTCAAACATTACCTCGCCCCAGCGGTTAAAAATCCACAAACGGTATTTAATCAAACCGCAATATTCACTCACATAAAAAACATCATTCAAACCGTCACCATCAGGCGTAAAAGCATTGGGTACAAACAAATCACAAATGCACTCGTTCACTATAATAGTTATATCGTCGTTGTACACGAAACCGCAGGTATCCCGCACTTGCAAAGCATAATTGCCGGGTTGTTTGGCAATAAACTTTGGCTCCGTGCTACCTGTACTCCAATTGTAGTGGGTATAAAAACCTTTCGGGCTTAAATCAAAACCATCTGCAAAATGGTGGTTACAGATGTCAGTATCGTTGGGAAACTTGAGCGGCGTTGTATAGAACGCCATTACGTTTATGGTGTCCTTTATTACATTTTTGCACCCATAAGTAGTTACCATTACAGAATAGGTGGCTATGGTATCGGCAACAATCGTGCGGGTAGTGTCGCCCGTGCTCCATAAATATTTAGCCTTATAAAAATAACCTGCATCAAGCATAAGGTTGCTGCCGCAAAGCAAAGAATCGTTGCCTAAATCAATACTTAGTACAGAATCTTGCACAAACTCTACATTAATAGTGTCGGCCTTTTTATAACAAGCATTTTCAGCTTTTAGCCAATACATTCCTGTTTTATTAATAGTAAGGGTAGAAAATGTATCGCCTGTATTCCATAAATAGTTTACCTGCGGAGCCGAGGTTGTACCAAGGGTGTAACTAGTGCCACAAATTACAGTATCGTTACCCAATTGTATAGGTGCAATACTGTCTTTAATAAGGGTAACATTAATGGTATCGGTTATCAAACCGCAGGGGGTATTTACCTTTACCCAATATTTTCCGCTTTGAGTAATGGTAACACTTTTTGCTGATGATTCATTGAACCACTTATAGGTAACTCCATTAGGAGGTGGGGGTAACTCAAGCGTGTGTTGTTTATTACAAACAATAGTGTCTTTACCCAAATCAATAGTCACCCCTGCGTTTTTCTGAGTTACTTTAATAGTATCGTAGCCTACCTCGCAGCCTGCGGTTATTTTTAACCAATAAGTACCGGAGGTAGCTACAGAGATAGAAGTTGTGGTAGCTCCTGTATTCCATAAGTATGTTCCCTGCAAAAGGCTTGATGGTTTTATAGTTATTGAGTTGGAATTACAAACAGATGTATCGGGTCCCAAATCAACAGATAGGCCAAAAGGATTAGGGTTTTCAATAAAATTGGGTAACCCTAATCTTACAAAAGTCAGCATACCGGTCATGACAATTCCACCTTCAACATAGCCGCATCCTACCCCTTTTTGGTTAGGATTTCCAATCACATCCAGTTTTTTACTGCTCATTACGGCCACATATATCTTTCCGTCAGCAGCAAGTTGCATGGCTCCCAATGTTCGGGGTGTACCCGGAGTTGTAGAAATTCTTGTTTTTGAAGCAACAATTTCTGCATCGGTGGGTAGCGAAACATCAAATTGGTAAATACCACCGCCGGTTAGCGATGCTGCATAAAACAACTTACTGTCAGGTGAAAATGAACAGCCATAGTAATATGGACCGTTTGTTGAACTGTCTAGCAACAAGTGGTTAGATAATTTTCCGGTTGCATTATCAAAGTCAAAAATCTCAACAGCTCGGGCATCTACTATACAAGCGGCAATTTTTTTTCCGTCGGGTGATGATTTTAAATAACCGATAAAGCCCATTCCGCTGTTTTCATACACGTGACCCTGATTGCTTATCACCGGAGTAGGGTCAAGTCCGGTTGAGGTTAAATGATAGCTGTGGAATGCATCGCTTCCTATGGGGTGTATAATAATCCAAAAACCGCCCGCATTATCTTTTACACAAGTAATCTTTTCTGAAGATCTTCCGTTAAACAAAACGGTGTTTTTTTCAACCACTTTGCCCAAACCGCCGTTGTGTTGCATTTCTACTACCGAGTAATGAGAAGCATTAACGGGGCTTTCAAGACAATCGGCAGTAAAAATATAGTACTTATCTGTAGTACACGGTGCCTTAACCACCACCGACGATTGCGTGGCAGAAGAATTGCCCTTTAGTCCGGTACCGCTATCCATCACCGTATGGTTTTTATTCCAAACAGAAATGCCATCGGTATAAAACAGCAAATTGCCTTGTCCATCAGAAACCGAAGAACAACCCTCGTTGGTGTTTATTTTTCCGTTGCTTAAAGGGGTAGGAGGGGTAGTTGAAAAATCAAGCCCGCAGCCCACACCAAAATACCAGATATTATTTTCTTTTTGGGCCTGCGTCAGCATGGGTAAAATCATTAACCCAAGTAAAAGTAAAAATATACAAGCCTTACGTTTCATCGTTTCTATAAACCTTGATTACATATTCTACCAAATTGTTGCATGTGGTATAAAATCAAGATGGATTATGACAATTGCACAGCAACAAAATTGTAAGCCTAATTAAAATAAAACCCAAAAAAACATTGACCTTTGCAGTAACCAATCCCTACTTCCATGACGTTAGCTTTTAACGAACTTCCGTACCCTACGGTAGTTATCATTGGGGGCGGTTTTGCAGGCCTAAGGCTGGCAAAGCAGCTAAACAAATCAAAATACAAGGTATTTCTTCTTGATAAACACAATTATCACACGTTTCAGCCACTGCTGTATCAAGTAGCTACGGGTGGTTTGGGTAGTGATGCCATTGCTTATCCGTACCGGAAAATGATAGGCCCCATGCCCAATGTTGCTTTCCGAATGGCCGAGGTGCAGCAGGTGGATGCAAAAAACAATACGGTTATTACCAACGTAGGTAACTTTTTATACGATTACTTGGTAATTGCAACCGGTGCTACTACCAACTTTTTCGGCAACCAAAGTATAGAGCATTGGAGCATGCCGTTAAAGAGTATTCCTGAGTCATTAGATATTCGCAGTGATTTATTGCAGGAGTTTGAAAAAGCCATGGCGGCACCTACTATTGCCGACAAGCAACGAATATTAAACTTTGTAATTGTTGGGGCAGGCCCCACAGGGGTAGAGTTGGCGGGGGCGATGGCCGAAATTAAGACCAACGTGCTTCCGTACGACTATACCGAGCTTGACCCTAACCTAATGTCGATACACTTGATTGAAGCAGGACCGAGGGTGCTGGCAGCAATGAGTCAGAACGCATCCGATGCGGCCTCAAAGTTTTTGAGAAACATGGGTGTGCACGTACTTGTTAATACCGCTGTACAGGAATACGACGGGCAAGTGTTGAAGTTAAGTAACGGCACTACAATGAATACCGAAACCGTAATATGGTCGGCAGGGGTGAAAGGGAAATTGATTGATGGGTTGGATGTCGGGTCTATTGAGCGGGGTAGGTATAAAGTAGATATATATAATAAGGTAAGTGGGTACGATAATGTATTTGCAATTGGTGATGTAGCTGCAATGGCTACCGAAGATTATCCCAAAGGACATCCAATGGTGGCACCTGTTGCCATGCAGCAAGCAGCCAACTTGGCTGTCAACTTAAATGGTCTTAGCAAAAACAAACCGTTTAAGCCCTTCAAGTACTACGATAAAGGTAGTATGGCTACTATTGGCCGTAACAAAGCCGTGGTTGATTTACCTTTTATAAAGTTTAAAGGGTGGTTTGCTTGGTACGTGTGGATGCTGGTGCACCTGCTGATGTTAGTGGGCTACCGCAACCGCTTTGTAGTGTTACTAAACTGGGTATGGAGCTACTTTAGCTACCAACGGGCAATACGTCTTATAATTCGTCCGTATAAAAAGGATGCTCCCACGGGAGATTAATAGTATATAGTATAGTTATAGTTATTGTTATAAGGTACTTTTAACGGTTAACTGTAAGTGCTAAAGCTGCTTTAGCAATCCCGGCCGAGTTTTGAGCTTCCATACAGTCAAAGTGTCCCTTGGGGCATTTATCAAATCCTATTTTAGAACAAGGACGGCATTTTAATCCCATCACCTCAAACATCTCGGCCTTTAAAGCAGCCGTTGACCCATCTTTATAAAAAGGATACATACCCAATTGCGGTACAGTATTTCCCCATATAGATAATATAGGTACATCCAAAGCAGCAGCAATGTGCATCATACCCGTATCGTGGCTAATCAATCCCTTTGCGTTTTTGGCCACCCATGCCGATTGGTGTAAGCTTAGTTCGTCACACAAATTAATAGCAGGGCAGGAGGGAGCCTGTTTTAATATAGTATCACCGTTTTCCCGGTCTTCTTTACCGCCCAGCAACACCACCGGATAGTTCAGCGCTTGCAAAACCTCCGCAATCTTATGGTTGGGCATCTTCTTAGTAGTATGCTGCCCGCCAATAGCATACGCTACATAACCCTTGGCAAACACATCCGGCCATTGCGTCAAGTCCACTTTAGTATCAGCGGGGATAAAATAATCCATACCCATTCCGTCATACTTCACCCCCAGCTTCCTCATCGTTGCCATATAGCGGTCCACAATATGAACCTTTGGCATGCAATCCACCTTAGTGTTCACAAGTAACCACTTCTTAAGGTTCAGTTTTGCAAACGAAGCAGAAGGGCGACGCAGCAACGTCTTCACCCGTAGGGTACGCAAATTGTTATGTAAATCAATAACCTGGTCATAGCCCTCTGCCTGCAATACCTTAATAGTATCACCAAGGCTATCCTCCAAACCAATTACCTTATCTATATATATATTAGTAGTAAGCAGCGGGGCAAACTGCTTTTTGGTAAGAAAATGCACCACAGCCCCCGGTACCTGCTGTTTAAGGCAGCGTACCACCGGCGTAGTAAGCACAATATCGCCAATAGAACTGAAACGGATAATAAGTACCTTCAAAATCGGGCGTAAAGATAATCAGAATACAAGTTCTTTGGCAGCAATAGCCTCATCAGCCTCAATCCACAACGCCGTTAGCGGGTCATTATTAATACGGCCAAAGATGATTAAGCGTTCTTTACCGTTGTCTTCCTTCACCGTTTGAAAGCCCACCACCTTAAACTTCTTGCCCGAGTATTCACAGCCCAACCTGCGGCTGTCAAAGTCACCCTCATTAAAAAAGTAATAGTAAAACCCCGCCCCCGAAACACTGTCATAAGGTATTCCACGGTCAATCCAGCGGGTTTTGGTTACAATGTCAATCCCCATAAAACCATACTGCGCATGGCTGCAAGCCCCTAAAGTAATGGAGTCTCCTACCTTCAAATCCACAAAACCACTGTCTCGTTGGCCGTTTACAAAGCCAACAACACCTATATATAATAGCAGCGTACAAACAATTCTCATCATCATAACTAAGCAAAACTATCAATAATTATGCTAAAACCATTGATGCACCTTAGTTCTTTAACGTTGCACTGATAAAATATACCGCTGAGAAACAGGTAGTAAGCATACTTGTTAATCAAAACTTAACAATAGTGCTTGCAATCTTCAAAATATTCATACCTTTGCACCCCGTTCTGATAGAGAGTAGATGCTGTGACGAGAAAAAAGGTGAAAATAATACTTGACAAAGAAATGAAAAGTATTACCTTTGCAGCCCTTCAAATTTTGAAGGGGGAAGTTCTCT
>WBUH01000024.1 GCA_008933805.1 Bacteroidota bacterium | reverse complement strand
GCCCAATGATGGCCGACAACTAATCAAACTCGCTCGCCGTTCATTGGATAGTGCGCCGACTTCCCTCCTTGAGTAAGGAGGGATTGAGGGAGGTGTGACTTTTAACGCCGAACACCCATACAGGCCTGACACCCCCTTGTATTCCCCCTTAGCAGGGGGAAACCCACGCACAACCCGTCAGCACTCGTACGTATTTGGGCAAAAGCCACTTTAGAGCCAGTACTGAGCGTAGTCGAAGTGGGATTTAGGGGTAGTCTCCGCCACCCCGTCATTGCGATGCCTTGCGCAGCTTGGCAGAAGCAATCCCTTTGAGACTATGCAAATGAGTTGCTTATAAAGTCAAAGACGGTTTTTAACCACCCCTAACCCCTCCTTGTCCTTCCCGCAAACTCACCGAAGGAGGGGAACAGCCGTACAATCTCACCAATTCCAAATATTCAATCCATTATCAATAATCGTTCGTCTGTAAAAGGCTTGCAGGGCGGCTCCCCTCCTTGTGTTGGACTTGAGCGTGGTAAAGGAGGGGCTGGGGGTGGTCGGTATTTACAGATTTGTTGACTTGCAGATTTACTAATTTTCTCGCCACCCCGTCATTGCGATGCCTTGCGCAGCTTGGCAGAAGTAATCCCTTTGAAACAATGCTAACGGATTGCTTCTAAACCCGAAGACGGTTTTATCGCAATGACGAAATTCGAAAACCTTTAACTCACCCTCGAATAACCATACAGCCCGACGCTCATCACTTCGTCCCTCTCTTTTGCATAGAGAGGGGGAAATTGAGCACTCGAAGTCGGGTAAATAGCTGGGGTGAGTTAAGAAACCACCCCTAACCCCTCCTTGTCCTTCCCGCAAACCCACCGAAGGAGGGGGACTTGGCAGCCGCACAAGCTCACCATCCTCAAACAATCTGTCAATTACCAATAATCGTGCGTCTATAAAAGGCTTGTAGGGTGGCTCCCCTCCTTGTGAAAGACTTGTGCATGGTAAAGGAGGGGCCGGGGGTGGTCGGTATTTACAGATTTGTTAACTTGCAGATTTATTGATTTTCTCGCCACCCCGTCATTGCTATGCCTTGCGTAGCTTGGCAGAAGCAATCTCTTTGAAACTATGCAAATGAGTTGCGTCAAAACCCGAATATGGTTTTTAACCCCTCCTTACCCTTCCCGCAAACCCACCGAAGGAGGGGGACTTGGCAGCCGCACAGGCTCAAGGGTTGGTTATTTGTTAATGGTTATTAATCTCGTTCGTCTGTAAATGGCTTGCAGGGCGGCTCCCCTCCTTGTGTTGGACTTGTGCGTGGTAAAGGAGGGGCTGGGGGTGGTCGGTATTTACAGATTTGTTGACTTGTTGATTAACTGATTCGCCCCTTTTATCTTTCCCCCTGAAGGTGGAACCTACCGCACAAGGCCGTTGGCACTCGTACGTCGTTGGGCGAAAGTCCCCTTTATGAGATTTAGGGGTTACGCTCACCGTATTTAAAATAGTTCAGGATGAGGGCAAAAGCAGCACCGCGCTCAAATGCCTCATTTTGATTTTTTATACTTAAAGAAAGTAGAAAAGATCATTTTCAGGATTTGCAACCGGCTTAATTTTTTTCTTATTATACATTCACGTAACAACATTACCATATCCTCCATAGGGATTTCACTTGAACCATGAGGACTAAATTTCCCATTATTATATACTGCCCTTCTTACTGATTCAGTTTGATACTCTTCGGCTTCATTTTCAGTCCATGTGGATGTTCCAAATTGAATAAAATGATCCCGAAGGTTCGGATGAGGTATCTCTTCTTTAACATTCATAGCATTAAATGACGTGTTTATTGCAATTCATTGGTTATATTTTTCAGTTCCTTATCATTTAGCAACTCACCTTTTAGTGATAAAATATGCCCGTTTTGGTGCTTACTATATCTTGAGTACCTTATTATCAAAGGTTTAGAAATCAGATATGCTTCAACAACTTCAATGTGTTCATTAAATAGAATACCGATAAGGTAATCGAAAGTATCTCCATCAAGGTTTCTAATTACACCTAATTGTCGGGTGCCCTTGCCTTTTTCCAATGTTCTACATTTAATTTGAACCCTAAGATTTTCGTTATCAATAATATCAAAACCTGCATTTGAGTTTTTTTGTAAATTCCAGTTAAACTTTTTTGACACAAGCCATTCGCAATAATCTGCAATTGGATTGTTTTTAGTACGTATCACCTGTTTTTCCTTTAGTTCAATCATTATTTTAGAATTGAGTATCATCAATTCCTTTGGTTCCATATCCTTAAGATTGTCTTCCATTCCCACTTTATTTAGGTTTCTGAAATATTATTTCCAACGCATAATAATACAATAATAGACAAACGTATTTAGCACTAAAAAAAATATTAGAGTGCAAGTTTTAGTAAGTGTGACTGAAAATCGAAATATGGATTGGCTGAACATCTTCTTTACCAAGCCCCCGGCATTGCGATGCCTTGCGCAGCCTGTCAGAAGCAATCCCTTTGAGACTGTGTAAACAGATTGCTTCAAAACCCAAAGACGGTTTTATCGCAATGACTAAAGTCGTTTGCGTTTTGGCATCATCCCCGCAATCAGCCTTTCGACCACAGCCCAACTTCGTCTTTCTCCAATTTGGAGAAGGGGTTAACTGGTACTTAATTCTCGTCAAAATATACAAGGATTATATAAATTTATATTTTGTAATGCTCTTTATATAAGTATATTATAATAAATGACATGGGTGTTCATGTTCCTTGATAAATTATTTATGACAATTCTTCAAAATAAAATAGTAACAAATTTATCTTTGTTACTATGCAAGAAGAAAAAGTTGCGTTCTCGTATATTGATCACTCAAAAGATACAAGAGTAGAGTGTTATTCAGTATTATTAACAGCACAAATTAAAGACTATTTGATTTTTATTGAAGATGTATATAAAAACAAGGGAGGTATAGAAGGACAACGTTCCCCTCTTAAAACAAAATCAGCTCAAAGAATAAGAAAACGATTAATAGATGATTTGATAAGGGGAACAGTTATTCCTCCAATTGTTTTAGGTCTAAATCTATCAAATAAACAATTTGAAACTTTAGAAGAAGAGATTAGTTCAAAAGTAGTTCCGTTACTTAAAGAGGTTAACATTGAGGAGCAAATAAGCATTATTGATGGGATGCAAAGAACTACTGCATTGTTTGAAGCGAAACAATCCAATATATTAGACTTAGACAGAAAAATTAGACTCGAGTTGTGGATTTCAAGGTCTACGAATAGCCTAATATACAGAATGCTTGTGCTGAATTCAGGTCAAATTCCTTGGAATATTAAACGGCAAATAGAAGTCGTTTTTTCACAGCTGAAAAAAGAACTTGAATCCAATGTGACAGGATTAGAATTATTTACTTCCGATGAAGCTACTAGCAGAACAAAAGGGGGACAGTATCAGGCTAGCCAGTTTATTGAATTATTCATGCTTTTTGGCGCTAAAAGAGTTAACATAGATATTCAAGAAGAACTTGCAGAAGAGTTTGCTAGGTTAGATATAATTGAAACCAGTGGTAATGAGGAATTTACTAAGATGTTTTTTGGGGTTTCAAAACTTTTAGTTAATCTAGATCAAGCTTTTTCTGAGTTAAACACCAATCCAACAGATATAGAGTTAAATAAATTTAAGTCAGGTAAAAATATTTTTTCTTCACAGCCGGCTAGAGCGGGATTAGTTGTTGCCTTATCTCAAGAAATTTTTGGATTACCAGGTGTTGAGTTTTCAAAGGATGAACAAAAAAGGAAATTTGATAAGGTCACGCTTAATATATCAACATTCATAGAAAGTTTATCCGGTAAAACTCAAAATGAATTATTTGAACTGATTGATTTGCCAACACTTGATGAGCAGCTAAATGTCAGAACTTCAAAAGTAGGTGAATTTGAAAGGAATTTTTTCTTAAAATCATTTAAAACATTTATTGAATTGGCTAATACTAATCAATTGCAAACACTCACTCCTTGCTGGCGTTCATCTCATTAATCAATGAGCCGATCATTAAAAAAAGCTAACGAATTATTATTTGACCTCATAAAAATGAGGTTTGATGTAAGTATTGATGATCATGATAATACCTTTAATCATCCTAGATGGGTTTGGGGAGATAATATTGATCAAAAATGGTTATGTGAGGTTAAGTTTAAAGATAGGTTAAAAATAACTCAAGAAGCGGTTTTTTCAATAGCAGAATTTGAAGGCGATGAATATTTTGTAGTTACTGGTTTTTCTATCCCTGACAATATACCTCAAGCCTTAATGCCTTGTTCACTAAATCCTGGACTTTTTGTAGGAGTTATTTATGAATTTGAATTACCAGTTTTAAAAAACATTTCGAATGATCAATTGGTGCAAAATATTTTATCTCAACATAAGAACCTTGTAGGGTATGAGGGACATGAACTAAATGATTTATTAAAGATTTTTCCAAATATTTTTGTAATGAAGATATCTGGTCAATATCTTTATTCAACAAACCAAAGAAAACATCAACAGTTAATTGCTCATTATCTGTCAATAAATAAAAAATTTATTAACCTGCCATTTTCAAACGATACTTTAGAAGCAATATCAAATCTTGTTTTACTTGATTCAAAAATTCTTAAATATGAAAATATAATTCAGGCCTTGTTATCCTTTCAATTTAAGTTTGCATTTCTTGATTTATATAGATGTATAGAAATGCTATATCAAATTGTATATATTAATGAACCATATAATAATATTTTTTCTAAAAAAGGTAGTATAACAAAGTTAGAGTTTTTAGAAAAGATCGAATTTAGTTTGAATTGGAGACCAAATGAAAGGAATACTTTAAATAAAATCTTCGAGGAAACACCAGGTGAATATAAAAAACGGATAAAAATTGCTGCGCAAGCAATCGACGGGCAGGCAAAAGCAAATAGCAATTGGTTGTACGACTTGAGATGCAGTATTGTTCATTTGAAGGCAAACCACAGGGAGTTCGAGCTTACTCCTTATCAATGGGACAAAATAATTTTAGGGACTGTTGATATGCTTCTATATTGGTATAGTGAATATATCAACTTTGAATAAGTTACTAGATTTAATTCCACCTCCCCAAAATTCCTTATCTTCGCGGTTTCAATACACTGTAAACCATGAGTACAGCTACCGCCGTAGAGATATACCAACCAAAGAACAAAATCCGCATTGTTACTGCTGCTGCCCTGTTCGACGGGCACGACGCCGCCATTAACATCATGCGCCGCATACTGCAAAGCAGCGGTGCCGAGGTGATACATTTGGGGCACGACCGCAGCGTGGCCGAGATTGTGGATTGCGCGATACAAGAAGATGCACAGGCCATAGCCATTACCAGCTACCAAGGTGGCCACATGGAGTACTTTAAATACATGTACGACCTGTTGAAGGAACGCAACTGCGGCCACATAAAACTGTTTGGCGGCGGCGGCGGGGTGATACTTCCCGAAGAGATTAAAGAACTGCACGAGTACGGCATTGCCCGTATCTACTCGCCCGATGATGGCCGTGAAATGGGCTTGCAGGGCATGATAAACGATTTATTACAGCAAAGCGACTTCCCTACCGGTAAAAACCTGAACGGCGAAGTGAAACACCTTGCCGAGCGCGATGTGAAATCCATTGCCCGTCTTATTTCAGCCGCCGAAAACAACTACGAAGAAGCCATTCCCTTTTTGGCCGAAGTTCAGCAAATAAGCAACGATGTTAAAACCCCTGTGTTGGGTATTACAGGCACGGGCGGTGCGGGTAAATCGTCGCTGGTGGATGAGTTGGTGCGCCGCTTTCTGATTGATTTTAAAGACAAAACCATCGCCATTATATCGGTAGATCCTTCAAAACGCAAAACCGGCGGTGCATTGCTGGGCGACCGTATCCGTATGAACGCCATCCGCAATCCCCGTGTGTATATGCGTTCGCTGGCTACTCGCCAAAGCAACCTTGCCCTTAGCAAGTATGTAAAAGAGGCGGTAGATATTGTAAAGGCTGCCAAGTTTGATTTGATTATCCTTGAAACTTCGGGCATCGGGCAAAGCGATACCGAAATTATAGAGCACAGCAACATGAGCCTGTATGTGATGACCCCCGAATACGGTGCGGCCACACAGCTGGAAAAAATTGATATGCTGGATTTTGCAGATATTATTGCCCTG
Organism: Bacteroidota bacterium; assembly: GCA_008933805.1. Classification (NCBI taxonomy): domain Bacteria; kingdom Pseudomonadati; phylum Bacteroidota; species Bacteroidota bacterium. The sequence continues at coordinate 42,865 of WBUH01000024.1, read as the reverse complement.
AACAAATTTGACAAACGCGGTGCGTTGGATGCTTTGCGTGATGTGAAAAAGCAATACAAACGCAACCACCAGTTGTGGGATACTCCCGATGAGCAAATACCTGTGTTTGGCACGATTGCCTCACAGTTTAACGACCCGGGTATGAACCGCCTGTACCGCAACATTATTGATATGTTGGTGGCTAAAACAGGTGCGCCGCTAAAATCAACGTTTGAGGTATCGGCAGAAATGTCGAAAAAGATATACATCATCCCACCCGAGCGTACCCGCTATTTGAGCGAGATTACCGAAAACAACCGTGCATATGACCGTTGGGTAGACCAACAAGTGGCTACCGCCCAAAAACTTTACAGCCTGCGCCAAAGCATAGAGGCAATAAAAGAAACCAACACGGCGGATAAAAACAATTTGATAACTGCTTTAGAAGCTGCTTACAAGGAAGTTGAATTGAACCTTGACCCTAAAAACAAGAAGTTGTTAGAGGAATGGGATGCCAAAGTAGCGAGCTATAAAGCCGATTATTTTATATTTAAAGTACGCGATAAGGAACTGAAAATCAAAACGTTTAGTGAGTCATTATCACATACGCGCATTCCCAAAGTTTCTTTACCCAAATACCAAGCATGGGGCGACTTATTGCGTTGGATATTGCAAGAAAACGTACCGGGCGAGTTTCCTTATACCTCGGGTGTATTCCCCTTTAAACGTGAGAACGAAGACCCTACCCGTATGTTTGCTGGCGAAGGTGGCCCTGAGCGTACCAACCGCCGCTTCCACTACGTAAGTTTGGGTATGCCCGCCAAACGTCTTTCAACTGCGTTTGACTCGGTAACACTTTACGGCCAAGACCCTGATTACCGTCCGGATATTTACGGTAAGGTGGGTAATTCGGGAGTATCGGTTTGGAGTTTGGATGCTGCTAAGAAGCTGTATTCGGGCTTTAACCTTGCCGACCCTACTACTTCGGTATCAATGACCATTAACGGCCCTGCGGCCATTTTGTGTGCCTTCTTTATGAATGCCGCCATCGACCAGCAGTGTGAGTTGTATATCAAGCAAAACGGCTTAGAGGATGAAGTGAAAAAGAAAATACACGACATTTTTGCGGCCAAAGGCTTACCAGAACCTAAGTACCAAGGCGATTTGCCACAGGGTAACGACGGATTGGGTTTGATGCTGTTGGGCGTTACCGGCGACCAAGTATTGCCCGCCGATGTGTACGAAACCATTAAAACCAAAACCCTTGCTTCGGTACGCGGTACAGTGCAAGCAGATATATTGAAAGAAGACCAAGCCCAAAACACCTGTATTTTCAGTACAGAGTTCAGCTTACGGGTAATGGGCGATGTGCAGCAGTACTTTATTGATAAGAACGTGCGCAACTTCTACTCGGTGTCAATCAGCGGGTACCACATTGCAGAAGCGGGCGCCAACCCGATTACGCAGTTAGCACTCACATTATCAAATGGTTTCACGTATGTTGAGTACTATTTGAGCAGGGGAATGAACATCAACGATTTTGCCCCTAACCTATCGTTTTTCTTTAGTAACGGTATCGACCCTGAGTACAGTGTGATTGGTCGTGTAAGCCGACGTATTTGGGCAAAAGCCATGAAAAACAAATACGGAGCTAACGAGCGCAGCCAGATGTTGAAATACCACATTCAAACCAGTGGCCGTTCACTACACGCACAAGAGATTGATTTTAACGATATACGCACCACGTTGCAAGCCTTATACGCTATTTACGATAACTGCCAAAGCTTGCACACCAACGCTTACGACGAAGCTATCACCACCCCTACCGAAGAAAGCGTGCGCCGCGCCATGGCCATCCAGTTGATTATTAACAAAGAGTTGGGCTTGGCGAAGAACGAAAACCCGATACAAGGGGCGTTTATCATTGAAGAGCTTACCGACTTGGTGGAGGAAGCTGTGTTGACTGAATTTGACCGCATTAACGAACGCGGTGGTGTGTTGGGTGCTATGGAAACCATGTACCAACGCAATAAAATACAGGAAGAGAGCTTGTATTACGAGACACTGAAACATACCGGAGAGTTCCCGATAATTGGGGTAAATACCTTCTTATCGTCGAAAGGTTCGCCTACGGTGGTGCCTCAGGAGGTAATACGCAGTACCAAAGAGGAAAAAGATTACCAAATAACCGCAATGGAGGCGTTGCACAAAGTACACGCCGATAAAGCCCACCAACTGCTTGCCGAATTGCAAAAAGCTGCGGTAGAAAACCGCAACCTGTTTGAGCAACTGATGGAAGCCGTAAAATACTGCTCACTGGGACAAATAACCAACTCCTTGTTTGAAGTAGGCGGCCAGTATCGGAGGAATATGTAATCTCACCCTGAGCTTGCCGAAGGGTGCTAATTTGAAGATTTGGTGATTTGAAAATTGGTTGGCTTCCCCGTTATTGCGAGGAAACAGTCTTCGGCTGACGAAGCAATCCGTCAGAATTTGAAATTATTTTGAACTTAGGGTAGCGCATTGGCCGGAATCTGAACGAGATAAAGCATCCTACCCAAAGATTCCAAATCAAATTTGGAAAGACCCCGCAGCACACAGCCAGCCATCCTGAACTTGTTTCGGGATATCATCAGTATTTAGCGTGAATTGATAATGCGATGTTGAAGCAAGTTCAACATGACGAGTGCCAAGCAAGCCCCTGTCCTGCTGACGAAGGAAGCATCTTATTGCAAATGTGTTATAGGTTGGCATTGACATATTTAGGATAAGAAATTTCGCTATGCTCAATTTGACAATCAAGAAGCGCACGGTGAACAGTCATCCCGAACTTGTTTCGGGATATCATTGATAATAATAATTCTAGTCTACACTAATTAGAAAATTCTATATTTTTACTTTAACTATGGAAACATTGGATCAGCTTCTTTCAAAAGTATCTTGGGATAAGACTATTGAAGAGCAATTAGACACATTACACCTATTTGATACGATTACTGGAGAACAAATTGATGAGTTAACATCAGGCAAATATGTCAAGTCAACAGAGGCAGGAATCGTTATGCAATACTTAGGTTTTGAAAAACTAAAACATAAAACCGACGAATTGTTAGAGTTTATTCAAGACATGAACTGGCCTGCTGCTGGTTATGTAGCTCATGCCTTAATACCTGCTGGAGAACAAATAATACCCAACATTAAAAATGTATTCAAAAATTATGGTGATGATAAAATTTGGGTTCATTGGATTATTGGACAAATAATTCACCAATGGGAAGATAGATTTATAATTCTTTCCAAAGAGGAGTTATTAAACATTTTAGAAGAGGGGGATGAAGAGGGAGCTTCATTCGAAGCTTTAATGTGCTTGAAGAGAATTGTCACAAAAGATGAGTATTTTATTTTAGCTAATGAATTGCTAATAAAATTAAAGACTTATAAGCACATGGAGTATGAAATACAAGAGATAGAAGAAGAATTAAAGAATTATTGATTTGAATACATTAGTAATCCTCGCCTCTGCCCGCAAACACAGCGATACCCAAAAGTTGGTAGAATTGGTGTTTAAAGACACTGAATACACTCTTTTGGATTTACTGGATTATAACATCGCACCATATAATTACGAGGAAAAATACCACGCAGATGATGAATTTTTAAGAGTAGTAGAGCAAATGCTTTCGCACCAACTGATTGTGTTTGCCACGCCTGTATATTGGTATGCTATGAGTGGCACTATGAAGATATTCTTTGACAGACTAAGCGATATTGTGGGCTCGCAAAAGCACTTGGGCAGACAAATGAAAGGCAGATATACTACACTTATCACCATAAGCAGCGACAAAGATTTACCCGAAGGTTTTGAAGTGCCTTTTAAAAGAACTTCAGAATACCTTGACATGAACTATATAAACGGGTTTTTTAACCCAAGAAAATCCCTTATAAATAGCCCACAAGAAGTACGAAAAGAAGCATTGCTGTGGCTGGATAAAATTAAGCCATATATTTAACTATTAATCGATAACTAAATGCGTGAAGATATTGTTGCCATTTTTGCTTTTATTCCGATAATAATAATACTGGTAATACTTAAATATTACCTACCTCCATTTCTACGAAAACGCAGAAAAGAGAAGGCTAAAAAAGCATTAATAGAAAAACCCAACGATACACTGATAGTTATACACGGAAAACCTAAAAGTGTTAGTAAAGCTATTATCGAATTTATTGAGGAAGCAAATTATGAAGAACTTGTAGTAACCATGCGCCTTTATGCCACAGCTGAAAACACTTTCGCAATTACTTTTCCGTATGATGTTGACTTTGGAGTGTTTTGTAGTTGTGTAAATTTTTTACATTACCCAATAGGAATAAAAGAAAACTTAAATGTTATTGGTTGGACTACTCCTACGGGTAGTGAAAAAGTTAAAAATCCATATAAAGACAAAAAGTGTATGGTATTTGTTCCTGCTGATGATAAAGAATATGACATGGTTTCTTTAACTACCTCTGAAAACATTGGTTACGATATTAGCGTTAGTAAAACCAATGACATTTTTCTCGATATCCCTAAAATGAGCTATAAAGAGCCTGCTTATAAAATAGATGAGTTTGCTAACTATCCTTACAAAGATTTACAATAGCTTCTAATTTAACTTCAACCTACCACTTATATCGTTTCCAAATAGTCTAAATCTTTATCAAAGGTTTCGGGTACAGCAAGTTGCTAAACCTATGTGGACTAAACTTCTGCTCTTGTAATTTCGTCTTTTAGTTAAATTCGTTATAGATGAAACCTCTTTACTTACTGTTATTTATTCTCTCGGTTTTCTCAATTAAAGCCCAAAACTGGCAGGCGGTATATAGCGACCACTTGGTATTTTTTGATAACAGCCTGCAAGCAATTAAAATAGTAAGTATCAAAGTTGATAGCGCTGGAGACTCTACATTTAAAAACTACCCACAGTTCTTAATGGATTCAATCGGCATAACAGAACGCATTTATGGTAGAATAAAAGACTCTACTTCTTGGATAGGTAGAAGAATACACATCAAAAATAACGGATACAATGGTTTCGTAAATGACAGTAATGAAACGATTTGGCTTAATACACTGGCTGGAATTAACGATACATTTACGTTTTTTGATAATAAAAAAGTACTTATCAAAGGGTATTGCAACAAGATACTTTATACCGATACTTTAGGGATAATTGATTCTGTAAAACAGTTTAAATTTATATTCAACGTCAAGCCGGGATTTAATTTTAAGTTTGACACTACGCGGTTGAAAGGGTTTGAAATATTGCTTTCTAAGCATTATGGTTTGTTACAAACTCCCGCATTTGGGAGGATATGGTTCTCAACCTCAGGGACTCTTTTGTACGAACCTTTTCATATTTATTCCACTAAAAATTATTTTACCAACCGTCGTTTCAATGACTTTGATATTGGAGATGAATACGAGTATAAAATCAAAAATGACTATCAGCGTGACCATATCTATGAAAACAGGTATTTCTATAGCGTTATAAATAAAGAAAATGTATCAGGTACAGATAGTATTAAATACACATTTTTAGTACGCAGGCACAGTTTGCATACTTACAAAGCTTGGATTACTACCCCTAATCCATCTGTACCTTGGTATTGGGAAACCGAGACAAAACACTTTGTTTATAATGAAACCAAAACCTTACCAGTTAATGATGAACCTGTTAACGGCTGGCTTCCCGGGCAAGTAGAATTGCGTAACAGAGCCTTTTTTAACAAAGTGTTTCACATTTGGGACAGTTGTGATTTAATGATAGAAGATCTGTTTTTGGGCCATTTGATTGACACGATAGATAAGTTTATTCAGCCTCCTTTTGAACAAAGTGGTGGAAAAGATTATCATAGTCGTATCGGGTATTTAGAATGGTTTTTGGACGGCTCAACAGGTTCGTCGATTCCTGTGGGAGAACAATATGATATTTATTATAGAAACTTTTGCAACACACAAAGTGGAACGCCTTGGGCCAAATACTATGTGTACGGAGTTGGAATAGATGAAGTCGAAAGTAAAGAAGATGTTGCTGTGTACCCTAATCCGGCACAAAACATAGTTTCAGTCCAAGCAAACCAAATACAATCAGTAAAACTGCTTGATATTAACGGAAAAGAAATACCGATTGCGTTCACCACTCAGTCAAATGGTGCAACTGCTGATATATCTGCGCTTGAAAACGGGGTGTATTTTATCGTTACAGAAACTGCCCACCATCAAAAAGGCTTGAATAAGCTATTAATCTATAAATAAACAACTTATACTGTCTCCAAATAATCCAAGTCTTTATCAAAGGTTTCGGGTACAGCAAGGGTGGCAAAAAAGGCCAATCCGAGACAGACAGAACCCACCACAATGGCTGCGGTAACAGCTCCTGCACTGTTGAGTATCATCCCGAAAAAGAAGGTAATAGGCACTACCGCTCCGCGTACAAAGTTGGGAACGGTTGAGGTAACCGTGCTGCGCAAATTGGTGCCGAACTGCTCGGCGGCTATGGTTACAAACAACGCCCAATAGCCTGTAGCAGAGCCTAACAAGAAGCAAAGCAGGTTAAACTGTCCGTACGATATATCAAAACGCAGCAAGTACACCACCACCAGCACAATAATACCGATGATATACCCCAATACTATTTTCTTACGGTTTCTGAACCATTGACTCAATAAGCCGCTTATTAAATCACCGAAGGACAGCCCCAAATAGGTGTACATGATGGCATCGGCTACTAATTGTTGTTTCTCAAGTCCGGCAAAAGTCTCTGCATAAAACTTGTGAGAAAAGTTAATCAACACCCCTACCACAAACCATATCGGCAAGCCAATCAATATACAGTTAAGGTATTTTACAAAGCGTTTACGCTCAGTAAACAATGATAAAAATGCTCCTTTAGGAACTGTAGACGTTTTGTGCAAACTTTCAAACATTCCCGATTCGTAGGCACCGGCCCTCATCAGCAGCAACAGCATACCCAACACACCTCCCAGCAAGTAAGCTATTTGCCAACCCATTAAATTAACCGATAGAAGCCCGTTTAACCATCGGGCAATGTTCTCCCCTTCTTTCCCGATTGTAGCCGCTAAAACAGCTCCTAATGCGCCAAACGTTACAATTATCATCGTTCCGTATCCGCGCTTTTCGCGGTGCATGGTTTCGGCCACAAGGGTAATCCCTGCGCCCAATTCTCCCGCAAGCCCCACCCCTGCTATAAAACGGTATATCGAGTAATCAACAATGCCTGTGGCAAAGGCGTTTACAATGTTTGCCAATGAATACAATAAGATGGAACCGAAAAGTACAGAAACACGGCCTTTTTTATCGCCCAAAATACCCCATAAAATACCCCCTAACAGCATACCGCCCATTTGACAGTTGAACAACAGTTTTTCGTATTCAAATTGCTGTTGGCCCACAATGCCCAATGCTTCAAGACTTTTTAGCTTAATTACGTTGAAAAGAATAAGGTCGTATATATCTACAAAGTAGCCCAGAGCCGCTACGGTAATTAATAGGGAAACGTTTTTGGGTTTCTGCATCAGGTTCACAGTTAGTTATGAACCGCTAAATAAACTTTTTTCCTGCAAGTTGGGCTATCTGCTCCAAATAAATTTTATCGGTGTCGTCAAAAAAGGTAAGGTGTTCACTGTCTACATCCAGCACTGCTACTACCTCGCCGTTGGCAAATACTGGTACCACTATTTCTGATTTAGAGGCTGAACTGCAAGCAATGTGCCCGGGGAACTCGTCCACATTAGGAACAAGAATGGTTTGGGCTTGTTGCCAAGCGGTACCGCACACACCTTTACCAAGGGCAATACGGGTGCAGGCAACCGGACCTTGAAACGGTCCTAATACCAACTGATTACCTTTTACAAGATAAAAGCCCGTCCACCAAAACCCGAAGGATTGGTGAAGGGCTGCTGTAATATTGGCTAAATTGGCCGTAAGGTCTCCCTCAGGCTCAATCAGCGCATCAATTTGCGGTAAAAGGGTTTTATACTTCTCTTCTTTAGTAGCCGAAGAAGGTATTACCAATTCTTCCATACTTAGTGTGCAGCGGGAGCAGCAACCACAGGAGCAGCAGAATCAGTTTTGGCCGAATCAGTTGCAGCAGGTTTTGCACCGCCTTTAACGTAATCAGGATTGATTTCAGGGCCTTGGTCGGCCGCTTTCTCTTTGTACTCTTTATTACGCTCCAATGAAGATTGGGCTTCTGGTTTACCATAGTGGCAGGCACTTACGGCCAATGTTGCGGCAGCTAAAATAACAGCAAATTTGTTCATGCTATCAGGCAGTTTTTTAATTACGGGTGCGAATATATAAGGTTTTTTGTTTTGAAACTTTATAAATACGCAAAATGCACGCTCACAGGCTCACATTCTTATTCTTCCAGTCAAATTCACGTTTTGTCCATCCTGCTATTACTTATGATTGATGACTTTTGAATAACAATTATTCACCGTAAAATCCCTTACACCAATGCAACCTACCTATTTAGAAGGCGTAACCAAACTTTTCGGCTATTACAAAAGCCTGGGCGACAAAACCTTTGCACAACTGAACGATGAAGATATTCAATGGCAATACAATGCAGAAAGTAACAGTATTGCTATGGTAGTGAAGCACATTTGGGGCAATATGCTTAGCCGCTGGACTGACTTTTTAACCTCAGACGGAGAGAAACCTTGGCGGGAAAGAGATGCGGAGTTTGAAAACGACATTACTACAAAGGCAGAAATGATAGAAAAATGGGAAGCCGGCTGGAAATGTTTGTTTGACGCACTGAACGCATTGAATGAAAGTGATTTAGATAAAATCATCTACATACGGAATGAGGGGCATACGGCATTGGATGCCATCAACAGGCAGTTGGCTCACTACCCCTATCACATCGGCCAAATAGTATATATCGCTAAGATGATACGGGATGAAAGCTGGAACAGCTTATCGATACCCCGCAACCAATCAAAAGAGTTTAATGCGGAAAAGTTTGGTCAGGATAAACAACAAAAACACTTTACCGACGGAATGAAGTAATAGAGCCCCCCACGGGACTTGAACCCGCGACCCTCTCATTACGAATGAGATGCTCTACCAACTGAGCTAAGAAGGCTTGTATATCAAAATTAAGTAATTGGGTTTATTGCTTAACCGCCCCTAAGAAATGATGATAATAGTTTGACAAATATTTCTTTCACCTGCCAGCATTCACAAAACTATCTACCATTTTAAGTACAAGACACCTCATCCACACATTTCAGTAATGGGTTGTTAAGGTGTTGCTGTAATATCATGCTAATAACCACCCAACTATCTATTTATTTGTGTTTTATAGCTCTTTATTAAATAAAAAATGTAAGTTATTAGGAAGCGTGTTATACAACACTTTTGCACAATACTCAAGTGCAGGGAATTTTATTTTTTGACTCAGCAATTCACTGTTAACGGCTTTGGCCAATGCAGGTATATCTTCTAATCCTGCTTTGCCGATAGCTTTTTGTAAAAAAGTTTCGGCGATTGCCTTGCTATGAACTATTTGTTGTGTCATAGTAGAAACCTAATTAGAAAGAGAAAGAGGAAGAGAAGAAGATAAATTGCTAATACAATAATCACTTTTAACTCGTTGTTAGATTCCTTTCGGGTGCGCTCACCTAATTCTTTTATATATTCTTGATAACTGCTATCCAATACTTTTTCTTTTTTACTTTCCCCTTGCTTCTTATTTCTATTAACAATGACATTGTTTCTATAAATGATTTCGCTATACTTTTCTCCATTCTCAAGAAATGAGACTGCATAACCATCCACCTGACCTTCTTCATTATATTGAACAATACTTTGTACTACACCGTTTTCATACCAAAATTTCCAGTTACCTCTTTTAATACCCTTCTTGTAATGCTTTTCAAATTTTAATTGCCCATTCTCATACCACTCTTTCATTACTCCATCCAGTTCGTCATTCGTATAAAAGGATTCCTGCTTTGTCTGACCATTGCTATAATATGTTTTATAAACACCATTTTTAAAATACTTATACAATGGGCTACCTTGGTTTTTAAGCCTTTCTATTATTCTGTCTTTTTCAAACCAATTCTCAAATATGTGCTGAATTTGACCCGGAAGCATTTTGGCATCAAGAAACTCCAAATCATCAATATCATATTGGCCATCAATATAACTTAAGTTCTCTATTGCTACTACAGGTGGATAGCATAAATGTAAATTATGATAAGCTTTTAGTTTATGGTGTCCGTCAAGCACAAAATAGCTTTCGTAGCCACCAAAAGCAATGACAAAAGGTTTTTTACCCGCTTTAATCTCCTCTTCATAAAACTTAACTCTACCTTCATCAATCTCACTATCGGGTCTGGTTGCTACAAAATAGAATTTATGTAACGGATAAAATGATGCTGTATGAAATTCAAAAGTCTGATTTTTATAATACTCCCTATATCTAATATCATTGTTTTCAATAAACTCTTTGAACTGTTCGTCAAGTTTATCTTTTTCTTCAATTTTCAAACTATGCTGAGGGAGTTTAATATCCCAATTATCGTTTATGACTTTTTCAGCAGGAACATAAATTCCATTATCTCTAAAAAACTCGCCTTGATTATTGTTGTAAAACTTTAGGGAGTACCTGTCGTTGTCAAATAATTTAAATAACGGGGATAGAATCGTGTATAATTCCTGCTCGTTGTTTGTATAATCATTATACAGGCAATCTAAAATCATATCCCTTACCTGTTTTCTATATTTATCATCGCAAGGCAAAAGACACATATATAGCGCTACCGAACCCTTACACTCGTCCCATACAATAGTAACTGGCTTGTCAATTCTAAAATACTCTCCTCTTCCCAAAGGGCGTTTTGATATTATGCCAAGTCCATCTGTAACTTCAAATTCCATCACCCAAAATTAACTGTATTACCCATTAACCACAGTATGCTTTTGTGTATTTAAGAATATAAACGTAGTAAATTAAAACAGTCGGGGTGACAGGATTCGAACCTACGACCTCTTCGTCCCGAACGAAGCACGCTACCAGACTGCGCTACACCCCGATGCTTGTATTACAAATATAATTGTTTGCCCAATGTGAACTTAAATCAAAAAATATTGAAATAATAAAATGGGGACGTTACCTTTGCACAAAATAAACCCGTGATGAACACGCGTACATATCGCCAACCCCTTGCCTGCAATGCTGCTATTACTGCAATGATTGCAGCAACGCATATCGTCTTTATTAGAGACGGGGAGGCAAAACTACGTTCGGGATACAAAGGTTATTACTATTAATAGTTAAACTATTTTATACAAAAGCCTTCGCCGAACCGGTGAAGGCTTTTTTGTTTTCCTCCCCTTGCACCGTATTTTAAATTAAACAATACACAAATATTTATAACACAAATGGCATTAGTAATAAAAACATTGATAACCCTTTATAAACGATACAACACGTAGCGTAGTGGAAATAGTGTTTTTGTGCTATAAGCCCCTCGTTACTGCAACAAGGGGCTTTTTTTATTTACCAATTAACGATTAAAAAAATGAAAACGATAAATAGATTAAGAAATATAGGGATTATGGCTCATGTGGATGCAGGGAAGACAACTTTTACCGAAAGAGCACTGTATTATACAGGGTTGACCCATAGAATGGGCAATGTTGACGATGGTAATACGGTAATGGATACCGACCCTCAGGAAGGCAAGCGGGGCATCACCATATCATCGGCGGCAGTTACTACTTATTGGAAACTTGACGGCGAGAACTACCAAATAAACATTATAGACACGCCCGGCCACGTTGATTTTACTGCCGAGGTAGAACGCTCGTTGCGGGTGCTTGATGGTGCTGTGGCTGTTTTTTGCGCAAAATCAGGTGTGCAACCCCAATCAGAAACCGTTTGGCGACAGGCGAACCGTTACAATGTTCCCCGCATTATAATGGTGAACAAAATGGACCGACAAGGTGCTGACTTTTTACGAGTGGTGAATGAGATACGGGAACGTTTAAACACAAACGCTGTCCCTGTTCAGCTTCCCATTGGTGCTGAAGACAGTTTTGCGGGTGTGATTGACTTAATAGCGATGAAAGCCATATTTTGGGACGGTGATGATGGTAAGTCGTTTTACCAAAGCGAGATACCTGAACAATTGCTACAAGAAGCAGTTACATGGCGCACTCAATTACTTGAAGAACTGAGTCTTACAAACGAAAGTATTTTAAATAAATACCTCGCACAACAGGAAATAAGTACGGGTGAATTGCATACTGCGCTGCAAAATGCAACTTTACAACAGCAGCTTATCCCTGTGCTTTGTGGCTCGGCTTTTAAGAACAAAGGCGTCCAGCCTGTTATTGATGCCGTGGTGAGGTATTTACCTTCTCCGGCTGATATAACTACTATAAAAGTGTATGAAAACGAAACCCATGCACCTGTTGAGTTAACAACCTCTGAAAATGCTCCCTTTGTTGGGCTTGCATTTAAGATTGTTACCGATGACTTTGTAGGTAAGTTAACCATGGTGCGGGTATATACCGGTGTTTTGAAAGCCGGTGATACGCTTATTAATAGCAGAACGGGCAAAAAAGTACGCGTAGCACGTATCATGCGGGTGATGTCGGCCAAGACAGAAAGTGTTGAACAAATAAACACGGGTGATATTGGTGCCATAATTGGTCTCAAGGATGTGAAAACAGGCGACACACTTTGTGGCGAAGGTATTTCAATAAGTCTTGAGAAAATGGAGTTCCCTGAGCCTATGATTGGGTACGCCATTGAGCCAAAAACTACCGGTGACGGTACACGATTGGGCGAGGCACTTTCGCGCCTAACCGACGAAGACCCAACCCTTACGGTTGAGATAGACACTGCAACTGGACAAACCATTTTGAAAGGAATGGGCGAACTGCATTTGGAAGTAGTGCTTGAAAAACTGGCAACTGAGTATAAAGTTGAGGTGAAGAAAGGACAACCACAAATATCTTACAAAGAGTATTTGAGGAAACCTGTGATACACCGCACTGTTTTGAAACGCCAAAACGGAGGTTCGGGTAACTTTGCCGACATCAGCTTTGAACTGTTGCCCGGTGGTGAGGGTCAGCAGGGACTTGAGTTTGTGAATGAAATAAAAGGCGGAGTGATCCCGCGTGAATTTATTCCAAACGTGCTAAAAGGCTTTGAGCAGGCAATGCAAAAAGGCTCTTTGGCAGGTTACCCGCTTCAATCTTTAAAAGTGAGGCTTTTTGATGGTTCGATACACGAAAAGGACTCTCATTTACAGGATTTTGAAGAAGCTGCCCACATCGGTTTCAGAGATGCTGCTAAACTTTCTAACCCCGGTCTTTTAGAACCTGTAATGGAAGTTGAAGTAATCACTCCCGATGAGTTCACCGGTGCTGTTACGGGCGATTTAAACCGCCGTCGCGGACTTATCAAATCGTTGGATTTGAATGGTGACGGACAACGTATTGTAGCGTTAGTTCCCTTGGCAGAGTTGTTTGAGTATGTTACGGCACTTAGAACCCTAACATCAGGGCGAGCATCAGCCACCATAACTTTCAACAGCTACCAACCTGTTCCCGATGGTATCGTGAGCAGTTTATTAGCACATTCTACTTAGTAGTACAGCAAAAATCCCCAAGTATTAATTTGGGGATTTTGCTTTTATGATTGCAGGTTTTGCGTCTTTAAACAATACGTATAATTCAAACAAAACCCAATTCGGCAGCCAGCTTGCATACACTACAAACAAGTAGGTATTAGGCGTGTAAGCGTCAAAAACAACCACTATCAAATAATAATACACCCTTAAAAACACAGCCAATAGTGATATGATATAGCTACGCTGCATATACCGTTGGTGTTGCTGCACATTCTTCTTCCTAATTTCTAAATAGGCTTTGTAAGTAAACCACCACCACAAAACCGATGCTATAACAAAACCGCCTTTAATCCACCAGTTACCGGTTGCATAAATGCCCATTACTAATGCCGATGGAGCTGAAACAAACAATACCAAGCCAATGTATAATTTGCCCAGTAAACGGTGTGTGTTTAAATACTTTGCCCTAAAAATTTTGCTAAACTGAAATAACCCTATAACAAGGATTGCCGACGATATGCTGATATGCCCGTAAAAGAAATACGGATAAATGGTTTGATAAAATATTTCTTTTTTATCGCTTAAAAAGCCTGAATTAAAATTAGGAGTATAATAACTAAGTGATTTAACAAAAATAAACAGCGCATTTAGGCCAACTATAAGCCAAAACATCCCTTTAAGGAACAATAGGGATAGTGCCTTCGCTTGTTGAAACATAATCATCGGGGTTGGCTTTCACTTTTTCAATAGTAGCGGTAATAAAGGCAATGTTTTTCCTATCAACATCAGTCAATAAGTCATCAACATTCTTCAGTTTACCCCTGTACCATTTTCTTTTACCAAAATAGTTTTTCCACTTTTGTTTGGTAAATATCATTCCGTAATCGGCATATATTTCATTTTTCATCACCTCCAAATCTTCAATCGTAAGGTGTTCATTAATAACAGCATTTTTTTCTCCATCGTCGTTAACGAACTTTGCATAACAGCCTCTTAAATAACTTTCATCTATCACCAGAAACTGAGTGAACGCAAACCGTCTTTGTGATGATAATTCTGTTATCTCACCGGTAGAATCAATCCAGTAATAAAAAAATTCAGGGTATGTATCGTAGGTAGTGTCCTGCGATTTTGTGTCGTAACTGTATTGATACGTTTTTACTTCAAACAACGAGCTGTCAACAAAACGGGTTTTAAACATATCGGCCTTATCACCGCAGGGATAAGAATACATATAAGGTTTGTAGTACTCGACCATAGAGATTATTTTTCCCGCTGAATCCATTGTTACAAGGTTGGTTTTGTTGGTTTCATATCCCCTTGCATCCAACCCTACTTCGTAATATTCAGCAAAGGCAGCCAGCAAACCATCCCAAATACTTGTAACCTCGGTCACTTTAGCTTTACTCTCTGCAATGCCAAAATCAGTTTCTTTTTCAATAACAATACGTTCAATTTGTTGAGGTAAAAAACCTAACTCAAACAAGTATGACGGGGTAAAAACAACCGCCCTACCCTCAACCAAATCATCTTTGTATTGTTTATAATTTACAGGTTGTAAAAACACAATATCTTTACTGTTTACATCAAATTTCCAAGCAAGGGATGCTTTTGTTAAATAGGGTGAGACAAAAGCATCGGGGTTATCAAAACTTGCTTCGTCAAACGTCTCCGCTCCCTCACTCGTTATCACACCAAATTTTCCGTTCAACTTAACTTGTACAACTGCACCACTAAAGTCAACGGGATAAATGGCCTCGTATTTAGCTTCAGCAACAACATTTCCCTCCAAATCATACAATCCGAATTTCTTATAGTCTTCAACCTCAATCAGCCCTTTTACCGTACCTCCGGGGTTAAATATTTTACTGTATTTAACGGGTACGATTACTTTTCCGTGTTTATCAACCACACCTTTTTTTGTTCCGTTAGACACGTAGAAGAAGTAGTTGGTATCTAACACACAGAAGTATTTTACAGAATCGTAGCTTTTAGAAATTACCTCTAAATAGGGTTTTATTTTGGTATATACTTCAATATCAACAAACTTTCCGTTGTCTTCTATCTCGTATTCAATGGGTTTTCCATTAGCAAATTTATCGCTCTTTTTAAGTTCTTGTTTTGCCTTCTTTGAACAGGCAAACGCAAGCAGCAGTAATGATATAACCGTTATAATACCGGACTTTTTTAACATAAAAACGGGTTGGCTGAATATTTTACAATATTAGCCAACCCGCTTGTATGTTTCGTATTATTTTCGATTAAGCAGACTTTAATTAGTCTATCTCTTGTCTGAAAATTGAACTGAGTTTGTACTTGTGAATGAATAAATCACTTTCCGTTTTCGTTCCTGCTTTCAATACATACAAAATATCATCTTTGGCATAAAAAGCATTTCCTGCATCAAGATGCACCGGCGATGAGTATATTACCTTAATTGGATTCATATTGTTATCAAACAATGTATAGGTATTCCATGTGGCGTTTTTTGCTTGCATCAAGTAATATTTATCCTTGTACCTATCAAAGTAAGTAACCAAGTATTTTAAATTATCAATATCATTAGCAAACAACACTGAATCGTTTTTATCCCATTTCCGTTTTGGACTTCCAATCAAATCAATATGCTGTATTTTGGTATTCTCTGATAGGTTGTAAATACCGGGAAACGTAATGTAGCTGCCCACAATATCATTACCATGTTCAAGCAAATGCATGTGCAAAAAGTAATAATCAGGCATGATGGCTGACTTTTCATTCGGAACCAGGAATGGTAAAAAGGAGTGGAACATCAACTCATGGTTTTTACCTAAAATAAATTTAGCATAATTATATTTTTTGGCCGCTTCTTCAGTATTAAAATAAATATAGGCTACAGGTAAAAAAACAGTATCTCCTTTAAATAACAGCTTTGCTCCACCTGTGTTATGAGTGATGTAAAAATCACTTTGTAAATGCTCTAACGGGGCTACCCAATAATCTGATATTTTTAAACTATCATCTAACTGAAAAATAACACAAGTATTTTTATTTAGCGTATCCCCTGCTTTATCTACGTAAGGGAATGAAAACTCAACAGTTAAAACAGTGCGACCCTCTTTAATTGTAATATTCTCTGGCTTAAACTCTTGATCGCCAAACATTCGGTCTCTTTTTAGATACTGTTGCCTAGCTTTCATTGATTTTGCAACCTGTACAGCATCCCCTTTATAAATTACATCATAAATTTTCTCTGCCCACTGCTTTTCATTTATAGCAAATTGCGATTCAATACTCCCTGTTTCAATATTAATTTTATGAACTCTTCGGCTATGCCTAAAATCCATTACAACACTGTACCTTTCGTTCTGATATGCCGCTATACCGGAATAAAATTTATATGCGGTGTCTAATCGAACTGTATAAAAACTCTTAACAGGCGCTTCTTCTTTTAACAACTGGAATATACTTTCTTCATCCCCGCATTCTTTGTTTATTATTATCTGTTTACCTTTCAATACACAGATAGAATTTTCTATCATGCATTTACTAAGTTCTTTATCCAAAATAATAGAATACCTATCTGCAAAGCCGTTTTCTTCTTTAAACACCTCCAAATCTTCTTTTGCCAAGCCATAAATGCAAAAAGCGACCTGATAACCCGCATCAACGGCATTATTAATTAGGTCTTCGTTCAAGTAAACGCAATTTTTACAACTGCTTGAATATAAATTGAAAAGCAGCGTATTTGAGGAACTATCTAGTTCGTTGCGATGAAGCAGAGTACCTGATATGGTTTGGTTTGCGCTAACACTGATAGGTGAGAACCAAACTGCAAATAAGAAAATCGTTAATGCCTTCATAACGAATAAATTTTACAATACCGGAGTTACTCCGATACACTTATCAAAGTTACTGAATTTGTGGATTTTCCATAACAACATCAACGCCATCTTTTTTAAACTTGATCTCACAGGTAGTTTGATCTGTTCCCCCGCAATTTACAACTCTTGTGTTTCCGTCAAAAGTAACGCTATAAGGGCCACATCTAACGGCCGTTCTGCCGTAAGCTACTCTGGCATCGTAACAAGACATCGGTCTAAAATCAACCATTGGGATCCCATCAATTTCAGGCGGAGAACTTGGCTGTAATGAATACGGAGTTGCTATTCCATAACTTCCGTCGGCATACACCCAAATATCAGAAGTTATCACCTTAAAAAAGCCCCCGTTATGTAATTCATATAATACAACAGGTTCCGATTGGCCATGAATAATTGTTTGTGATTTTGAATTGCTAGCAAACCCCAGCATAAATAATGCGATTACCAATAGTTTTTTCATGATAGCTAATTGATTGAATTATAACGTGCAAGTTTGATAAAAAGTATAAACAAAAATAGGGTGAAAACACCCTATTTTTGTTTAAATTAACTGAAAATTATTTCACATAATCATCAGTATCATTACAACTAACTAATTATTAGTAATTAGTTGTTGATTATTTATCAATATTATCCATGATATAATCGGTAACTTTTTGATACAAGTGTACACGGTCTTTACCGCGCACATTGTGTGCATGACCGGGATACACAAAGTAATCCATTTGCTTGCCTGCTTTTACTGCCTTTTTCACAAATTCAAGGCTGTGTTGCCATACCACCACATCATCGCTGGTTCCATGTATCATCATTAGTTTACCTTGCAAATTCTGTACGTAATTCAGCAGGTTATTGTTGTTATAACCGTCAGGGTTTTCAATAGGGCTGTCCATGTAACGCTCGGTGTACATAATCTCGTACATCTTCCAATCAATTACGGGGCCACCTGCAATACCTACTTTAAAAGTATTAGGCGATTTCAGCATCAGCGTAGTTGTCATAAACCCGCCAAAACTCCATCCAAAAACAGCCATTTTATTAGTATCCACAAACGACTGACCTTTAAGATAATTAATACCAGCTAATTGGTCGGCCATTTCTACCGTACCCAATTGCCTGTGCATAGCACTTTCAAATGCAAAACCACGGTTGGCACTACCCCTGTTATCCAAGCCAAACACAACAAAGCCTTGCTGCGCCATATAGTTCATCCATAAATCGGCACTGTTCAAAAATCCGTTGCTAATCAACTGGAAATGTGGCCCTCCATATACATACACAACAACAGGGTATTTTTTATTCGGGTCGAAGTTGGTGGGCTTAATAACACGGGCATACAAATCAGTAGTTCCGTCGGTACTTTTAATAGTAAAGACTTCGGTTTTACCTAATTGGTAATCAGCCAACGGGTTGGGAGCGTTAAGTAATTGATGTACCTGCTTGCCTTTTTGAGCATCACGAATGCTGATAGTGCGTGGAACTTGGTAGCTGCTAAGGTTATCAATAAAATGGGTGTAGCTGCTATTAAACAACACGTAGTGCTTTCCAACTTCTGTAGCCAATTCAGTAATTTTTCCGCTGGCTATTTCAACCGCATACACGGTGTTATCCAAAGGGCTTTTGGCAGTTGATGTGTAATAGGCAAATTTGCCTTTCTCATCCATCCCCAAAAGCTCAGTAACCATCCAATTGCCTTTAGTAAGCTGGCGGATTAATTTTCCTTCAGTATCGTATAAGTATAGGTGGTTAAATCCGTCGCGTTCGCTTTGCCATATAAACTTATTCTTATCGTTTGATAAGAAGGTTGCAGCGTGTTCAGGTTCAACCCAACGGTCGCTTTTCTCTTCAAAAAGTATCTTATCCAACTTACCTGTTACAGCATCGTAGCGTTTCAGGTTCATAATATCCTGCTCACGCATTACACAGGCTATGTAAATGTATTTATCATCCGGACTCCAAGAGATGTTAGTAAGGTATTGTTCTAGCGGCTCTCCGGTTTCTAAAAATACAGTGGTGTTTTTTATCGCATCGTACACCCCCAGTTTCACTTGATGGCTCGCTTGTCCTGCCATCGGGTATCGGAACGATGTATTTACACCAGGATATGAACCAAAACCGTAGTAAGTAGCTTCGGTAACCATGCTCTCATCCATTCGGTAATAGGCAAGTTTATAACCGTCGTTGCTCCAAAAGGTACCTTTTGCAATACCAAACTCGTTACGGTGTACACTTTGGCCGTTTACTATGCCCGGTTTATCATCTTTGGTAACAGGGAACGCATTGCCGCTGCGGGGTTTAATGTATAAGTTATTGCCTACCGTATAGGCTGCATTTGCAGTTGCTGCATGACGATCGATGTTTTGAGCATCATCTGCAAGCATGTTTTCAAGCACCAACGTACGGTCTTTATAATTGTACTGATAAAAGGTCTTACCGTCGCGGATAATTAACAGATTATCAGAATCTAACCATTTAATATCAGTAGGGAATTCTTTGAATTTTGGCGTTTGCTGGCCGGGTGTACCAATGGCTTGTTGGTTGGCCAAGGCAAAGTTTATATCATCTACCAATATGCTGGTATGGCTTTGGCTTTTATAATCAAAAATGGTGAGGTAATTGCCCTTCACGGCATCTTCAACCATCCATGACACAAGGTTGGTGTTGGGTATCCACGAAAGATTTCTAAGTGTGGCCGGAGCTAACCTACCCCGTTGCTCCATAATGCACTCCTCAATGGTAAGTTGCCTGTTTTGGCCAAAAGCCTGCAACGATGCCAAAAGTGCTGCCGCTATAATTATTTTTTTCATTTACTACTTATGTGGGGCACAAATTAAGGTTTTTTACCCTTTTTGACAGCCTATTACGTTTTATCGTGCTCATATTATGTTTTATCCTGCTTTATAGATTAACCATCGCGTTTTAATAGGGTGTCGTTTTGCTTACCGCAATATTTGCATACCTAAAACTATGAACACATTAATTATTCTGCTTCTTGGTATTCATATTACTGCCGGTATGCTGGCTTTGGTGTCTGCACCAATTGCCATTGCACTTAGAAGCAAAACACCCCGACACCGTATTGCAGGCCGAATATACTTTTACAGTATGCTTGCTGTAACTGCCACAGCACTTGTAATTGCTGCTTATAAAAATATTCCGTTTTTGTTTTTGGTAGGTATTTTTAGTTTTTATGCCATTTGGGATGCCCGTCGCTCATTAGCTTTAAAGTTTTTGCACGACGGACAAAAGGCAAAATGGTACGATTGGGCCGTGGGGCTAATTACCCTATTGTTTGATGTGTTGCTGGTTATATACGGCGTTTATATTCTTACTTCAGGCGATGGTATGGGGTGGGTGGCATTAGTGTTTGGGGGGATTGGCTTATTTACTGTTGGTAAAAGTTTACTTCGCTTTATAAAACCGCCTAAAGACCCCAGACATTGGCTTTACAGACATTTGCAAGGCATGCTGGCGGGCTATATTGCCACTGTAACAGCTTTTATGGCTGTTAATATCAAATTTTTGCCTCCGTTGATGGTTTGGTTATTGCCCACTGTAGTTGGCTCAGCGGTAATTACTTACCTTATGTTCAGGATAAAGGGCGGAAAAGAACACTATTAACATTAGCATAGCATTTGTGGGTGTGTGATACGGACAAAATGCTTTAATTTTGCCTACACACATGAAAAAACTAAAACTGCTGCTTTGCGCTTTATTAATTGTATCACTTTGGGCTTGCAATGCCGAAAAGAAAAAGCTGAAACAAAAAATTGAAGCTGCCGAGGCTAAAGATAAGAAGCACAACCCCGAGCTTGCCATGGCAAGGGCTGAGTTATATGCTGAATATGCAGATAAGTTTGCTGATGATACCCTTGCTCCTCATTACCTGTTTAAAGCAGCTAAAATATACGAGCTGACCGGTAACTTTAACCGCAGTATTGAGTTATACGTAAAACTTGATGATAATTACCCCAACCATGCGCTTGCTCCCGAGGCATTGTTTTTTGAGGGTTTTATTTACGAAACCGCCTTGCAGGATTATCCCCGTGCAAAAAGTGCTTTTGAAGAGCTGATAAAGCGTTTTCCCAAACACCAATACGCCGAAGTAGCTAAAGTAAATCTACCGCACGTGGGCACTATACCCGATTTTGCTAAAGAATTAGAAACCGGACCGGCGGAAGATTCAACTACCGACTCGGTACAAAGCAACTAACTCCCCTTTCGGAAAATTTACTAAAGTTAAGTCAACCTAGAGGTTTGACGTAGTTACAAATTAATTCAAACCAACCAAAGAAATTGGCAGGTGCTATATGCTAATCTATAGGGCTACAGTAAATCGTTTTGAATAGGCAGATTGAGGTGGTAATGGTAAACGTTTAGCGTTTTATCCAATGGTCTTTTATTACCCTGTCAAAAAAGTCTTGACGGTAACGTTCTCCTACCGGAATTTGCCTTGGACCAACAAAAATTACGTCGCTATCAACCTGTGAAATATGGTTTTTGTTTACTATGTAAGATTTGTTTACCCTGATAAAGGTATCGGGGGGTAATTGGTTTTCAATCGTTTTAAGATTCATAGCTGTAACTGTACGTTCACCGCCTGTGTGAATGATTGAGTAGTCTTTCAACCCTTCAATCACATTAATATCTTTTAAGTACAGTTTCACAAACTTGCGGTCGGCACGCACGTACACATGATCGTCATCAGTAATAGCAAGTGCTGCCATCCCTGCGCCGCTGCTGTTGCCTTTAGAAAGGTTGTAAATAGCTTGCGCCTTCGTGATTGCTTTAAAGAAACGTTCAAATCGAATGGGTTTAACCAAGTAATCTACCACATCCAGTTCAAACCCTTCAAGGGCATACTGCGGATATGCAGTGGTAAAAATTACCATCGGCGGGTTAATTAAATTTCGTAAGAAATCAATCCCGTTCATGCGCGGCATTTCAATATCCAGAAAAATAAGATCTACCTGATTGCTTTGTAAATAAGCACCGGCGTCTACCACGCTTCCAAAATTCTCTTCCAGCGATAACGAAGGAATTTCGTCGATTAAAAGGCCCATGCCTTTGCGGCCTAATGGCTCGTCATCAATAACTATGCACTTCATTCAGCTTGTAATTGTAAAAATACAGTATAGGTTTCTTCGGTTTCGGCAATCCTAAGCTCGTGCTTGTTTGGGTAACCCATTGTAAGACGCTTGGAAAGGTTACTTAACCCTATCCCGTAGCCATGAGTTTTTCCGTTTAGCAGAGTTGTCGGTTTGCTGTTCTTAACTTTAAGATACACTAACCCGTCATTACGTGTGCTGAGTGTTATAAAAACATAACCTTTTTCCATTTTTCCCAATCCGTGCTTGAATGCATTTTCTACCAGGGGTATAAACAGAAGCGGCTCTATCAGTATGTTTTCAATGGTTCCTTCTATGTCAAATCGTATGTCTGCATCGTCTTTTCTTACCTTCTCTATCTCAATAAAATTTTTAATGTAGGCTATTTCATTTTCTAAAAACACCTTTTGCTTATTGCAATCTTCTAACTGATATCGCATCAAATCCGCAAGGTCCAAAATCATGTTAGGCACTTTATCGGGCGATGTTTTGCTGGTTACATACAGACTGTTAAAAGTATTAAACAAAAAATGCGGGTTTACCTGATGTTTCAGGTTGCTTAATTCGGCCTGTAGCTTTTCGTTTTCAAGTTGCACAATTTTATTTTCATCCGTCAGCCACATTTTAAACATACTAAACGCCCAACCTACCCCGCAAAACATAATAAACGTAATTGCATTTATTACCATATCGCGTATACGGGCTCCATCAAACACAAACAGTGTCATAAATTCATCCCAAGTAGCTGAGTATATGGCTTGCTGTATTGCATAGCCGGTGAAAAAAGAGGCGTACGTAAGCACTAAATACAACACAATGCGGTTTTTGTATAACAACCGCGGCATTAGTACCAAAAAGTTAAAATATATAATAGTTACGTATGAGAAAGCATATGCCGCTAATTGAACAACCGGTTTTACACCTTCACTAAAATAACGCCATCCGAAAGCTGTCCAAAAAGCCAGTATAAAGCAAATGTATATAGTATGACGCAGCCATCCGTATTTTGGCTGTAAGAGGTATTTCATCCCCTTATTATTATATAGTGCTATACCCGAAAATTTGCTCATGCTCAACCTACTAATGTATTCTTTTTACGACCGTTTGATTGGTTTTTATATACCAGTACCGAATATAGTTATATAAAACAGCACAAACTATATATAACAACCTAATGTGGCAACTACCCTTTTACTTTTAGCAGTCAAATGGTGTTGTTGGTACAAATTATCCCTCTAAACAACTCAAATTAGTATCTTGGCAGGCATGAAAAAACTGTATTTACTGCTGTTGGTATTGTACAGCGCAGCAATTGGGGCGCAAACCCCGCTTACCGCCGAGTTAATGTGGCAGTTTAAGCGCATTAGTGAGCCACAGGTATCCCCCGATGGAAAACTGCTGATATACTCAGCCCGTAGCTATTCAATAAAAGATAACAAAGGCGCCAGTGTATTGTATTTGTATGATTTGGAGAAAAACACCCAAACTGTTTTGCTGGATAGCTTAACTAATCCCATGCAGGCTCGCTGGAGACCTGACGGTAAGAAAATTGGGTTTATGTGTGCTAAAGAACAAGGGGTGCAGTTGTGGGAGATAAACACTGACGGTAGCGGCTTGAAAAGAGTAACTAACATTAGTGGAGGTATTAACTGGTATAAATACAGCCCTGATTTACGAAACATCGCCTACGGACAAGATGTGAAACTGGATAAAACAGTACAGGATATTTACCCCGACCTTGACAAAGTGGATGCCCGCATTATTGACGGATTAATGTACCGCCACTGGACACAATGGAATGACTATACCTACAGCCACGTTTTTGTTGCTACGTATCAAGAAGATAACCTCATAAATACCGGCAAGGATATAATGGCAGGCGAAAAGTACCACAGTCCTTTGCACCCTTTTGGCGGTGAGGAGCAAATTAATTTTAGCCCTAACGGAAAGCTGATTTTATACACCAGCAAGAAACTATACGGCACACAATCGGCATACAGCACTAATAGCGATATTTATGTGTATGATATTGACGGTGCAACTACCACCACTTTAAAAGATTGTAGTCCCGGCTATGATAATGAACCACAAATGGCCGAGTTAATGGACGGTAAAGTTGGTAAAGTTGCTTGGCTGAGTATGGAACGCGCCGGAAACGAAGCAGATAAAAACCGTATTATGCTTAGTGATCTTTATGCCGCTGATGGACATTTGCTGCACAATGATGCACAAGACATTACCCAAGACTTTAAGTACAGCGTTGAAAGTTTTGTATGGAGTCCTGACAAGGATAAAATTTTCTTTATCAGCACCATTAACGCAACCAACCAGATTTTTGAATTTGACCTAAAAAGCAAGAAAACAACCCAAATTACCAACGGCCAACACGACTACAATGCTGTTGTGCCATACAAAATTGGTAAAACGCTGATGCTGATAGGGATGAAGAACAGCATGGCCAGTCCTGCTGCTTTATTTAAGGTTGATTTAAAAGGTACAGAAACCCCGCTTGAAAACATCAATTCGGCTCTATATCAAAACATTAAGTGGGGCAATGTGGTAAAACGAATGGTTACCACTACCGATAATAAGCAAATGCTTACTTGGGTGATTTACCCTCCTGATTTTGACAGTACTAAACAATACCCTACCCTATTGTATTGCCAAGGCGGTCCGCAAAGTGCCGTTTCGCAATTCTTTAGCTACCGTTGGAATTTTCAGTTGATGGCGGCAAAAGGGTACATTATTGTTGCACCTAACCGTCGCGGCTTGCCCGGTTTTGGCAGCGAGTGGAACGATGCGATTATGAACGACTACGGCGGCCAACCCATGCGCGACTATTTAAGTGCCATTGACGATGTTGCCAAAGAATCGTATGTAAACAAAGATAAATTGGGAGCTGTGGGTGCCAGCTATGGAGGTTACAGTGTGTATTACCTTGCAGGCATACACAACAAGCGTTTCAAATGCTTCATTTCACACTGCGGTATGTTTAATATGGAAAGCTGGTTCGGTACTACGGAGGAGATGTTTTTTGCCAAAAACGATAACGGTTACTACTGGCAAAACACTGCTAACTATGAGAAAAACTCACCCCATAAATTTGTGAAAAACTGGGATGCGCCTATTTTGGTAATTCATAACGAAAAAGACTTCCGTGTACCGATTAGCGAAGGTATGCAGGCATTTACAGCCGCCCAAAGCCTGAATATACCCAGCCGTTTCTTGTACTTCCCTGATGAAGGCCATTGGATTTTAAAGCCTCAAAACAGCATACTTTGGAACCGTGTGTATTTTGATTGGCTGGATATGTGGTTGAAGAATTAATGAATTTCCCCAATTATAAGAAGCCCCTGATGCTCTAACACATCAGGGGCTTTTTCGTTAGTTATTTAGCCTATGAGTTAACCGCTAGTAGTTATACAATTCTTTTGGGAAAAGATATTAAAGGCCTTTCATTCTGTGAGACTTAACGTATTAGTAACAGTAATGAGTTTTAAATACCTACATTTGATATACACTATCAAAATCTATCATGAAAAAAATAAAATTGCTTATTCTAACTGTAGTTGCCATGATGGCATTCAGTTTAAACACAAACGCTCAAAGCGTTGACATAGAAAATTTTAATCCTGACCAAGCAGGTTTTACTGTTGACTATTGTGGTTTACAGTTATTTGTTCCGGGATTTGCTAGCGGAGTTCCCGGCACTAATTCCGGCGGAAACCCATGCCCTCTCACTCCTCCTTGTTCAATTTATGTTCGTTGGTGTGGTGCACCGTGCATTGGTTGTGGTTTCACTGTAAATTTTCCCAGCTGTCCCACAGCAGGAGTTGCATATGATAGCGGCGTATTTACAGTAAGCACAGGCTGTGCAGTAACATCAATGAGATTTAGAATAAGGATTTCCCCTACCGGAGATGTAAGGATTAGCATTTACCCCTAACAAACCTTAATTCAATATAAAACCTGCCTTCGTATTACACAAAGGCAGGTTTTTGTTTGTTTAATGAATCCTTGCTACCAACCATCCAACGCTTTCACTATTTTTGTAATCTTACAGAATTAGAATATCAAAGTGACTGCAACCGCAACTACATCCGTTTATGATAAATACGAGGCCGTTATCGGTCTTGAAGTACACGCCCAATTGCTAACAAAAAGTAAAGCTTTTTGTGGTGATAGCACCGAGTATGGAGCCGAACCTAATACACAGGTTAGTGTAATATCGCTGGCGCATCCCGGCACTTTGCCGCGTCATAATAAAAAGGCTATTGAGTTTGCCATAAAAATGGGACTGGCTGTAGGTTCTACCATTAGAGAGGTAAACCACTATGCCCGTAAAAACTATTTTTATGCAGATTTGCCCAAAGGCTATCAGATAACACAAGACAAAACCCCTATTTGCACCGGAGGTTCAGTAAAAATAAAACTGAAAGACGGCAGCATAAAAAATGTAGGCATTACCCGCATACACATGGAAGAAGATGCCGGTAAAAGCATGCACGACCAAGATATTTATGATACGTTGGTTGATTTTAACCGTGCCGGTGTGCCTTTGATTGAAGTTGTATCGGAACCGGATATTCGCAGTGCTGACGAGGCTTACCAATACCTTACAGAAGTGCGTAAACTGGTGCGCTACCTTGATATTTGCGACGGTAATATGGAAGAGGGCAGTCTGCGTTGCGATGCTAACGTATCGGTAAGGTTAAAAGGTGCCGAGAAGTTTGGTACGAAGGTGGAGGTTAAAAATATGAACTCTATCAGCAACGTGAAACGTGCGATTGAGTTTGAAATCATCCGCCAAATTGATGATTTGGAAGCCGGAAAAACCCTTACCACTGAAACCCGCAGTTTTGACGCTTCTAAGGGAATTACTTTTAGTATGCGTACCAAAGAAGCTGCAAATGATTACCGCTATTTCCCCGAACCTGATTTGCCACCATTGATTGTAGGCCGCGCATGGGTTGATGAAATACACGCGCAAATGCCTGCCCTGCCCGATGAGTTACACAACTTATACACCACTAAGTACCAACTGAGTGAATACGATGCCAGCGTTCTTACAGATACCAAAGAAGTAGCATTGTATTTTAACCAAGTGGCAGGTAATACCACCAATTATAAAGCCGCTGCCAACTGGGTAATGGTAAACGTGAAATCGTACTTGAATGAGAATGCGTTGGATATGGACGATTTTACACTACCCGCTTCAGCTATTGCTTCATTAATACAATTGATTGACGAAGGAAAAATAAGCCACAGTGCTGCTTCGCAAAAGGTATTCCCTGTGTTGGTGCAAAACCCAACCAAAAGCCCCTTGCAAATTGCCGAAGAATTGAACATATTGCAGGAAAGCGATAGCGGATTTATTCAAGAAGCAATAAAAGCAGCTGTTGCTAAGTTTCCTGAGAAGGTGGCCGAATACAAAGCCGGTAAAGAATCTCTTTTGGGATTATTTATGGGTGAAGTGATGAAACAAAGCAAAGGCAAAGCCGACCCAAAAGTGGCAAGCCAATTGCTTAAAGAATACCTTGATACTATAAATTAAAATATACATTGACTTATGAATACGTTTAAAACATTATTGTTCCTTCCCCTGATACTGTTTAGTTTTTGCAGTTCGAAATCTGACAGCGGAACACAATCAGCATTGGGAAGCGAAAGCCAAAAGGGACAGGTTTTTAAAATTAAAGGCCATATAACCAATTTTACTGGAAAAGAGCTTGTGCTGAATGAGCTTACCACTGATGGTAAATTCAGTCCGTTAGATACTGCCGCCGTTGATGCCTCGGGTAATTTTGTTTTTCAAGGATTTGTAAGGGAAAAAACATACGGTATTTTAAACCTTGGCCCCTACCGCAATGTATTTTTGATTATCGATACCACTTCAAACATGGAGATTGATATTAAAAATGACCAAGTAATTACCTATACCGTTAAAAACAGCAAAGAAACCGAAGAGCTATGCAAAATAGCCCAAGTGAATGCCGACTATAACCAAAAAATAATTGACTTGGACGCTACTTTACAAGTAACTCCTCCTCCCGGTCCTGCTAAGCAAAAAGAAGTAAACGACAAAATTGAGGCATTGGTAGCAGAACTAAAAGTTAAAATTGCTGAAGCAACTGCAGCCAGCAAAAGCCCGATGGCTCAAGTATTTGCCATTGAAATGCTACAGGTGAATCTTGATTTGAAAACCGAAGAGCAGATTATAAGTAGTATTGATAAACAACCTGCCAACAAATGGCTAACAGGTTATAAAAACCGTGCTCAAACAAGGCTGGCAACTTCTGTAGGTGCAAAAGCCCCTGAAATTACCTTAAACAACCCTGATGGTAAAGCTCTTAGTCTTAGCTCGCTAAAAGGTAAATATGTACTGATTGATTTTTGGGCATCGTGGTGTAAACCTTGCCGTGCTGAAAATCCAAACGTAGTTCGTTTGTATAATACTTACAAAGACAAAGGATTTGAGATTTTTGGCGTATCGCTTGACCAAAATGCACAAGCATGGAAAAATGCAATTATGGCTGACAATTTAACTTGGCAACACGTGAGCGATTTGGGTGGATGGCAATCATCTGCTGCAAAATTGTATAGCGTATCAAGTATACCAATGACTGTTTTGCTTGACAAAGAAGGTCGAATTATTGCCAAAGGTTTAAGAGGAGCCGAGTTGGAAAACAAGTTGAAAAGCTTGTTGAATTAAAAAACGTGTTTTCTTTTCTATACATTTTTATAGTAAAGCTTATAAAATCAATACCTTACAGAGGTTGTTAATAATTAGTTAAAGTTAACTTTACATTGAATTTATTACCTGCCAATAACCTTGCACAAAATCAGTGGTATGGAAAAAAACACATATAAGATACTTGTTGTAGATGATGAACCAGATATCCTGGAATTTATTGACTATAACCTGAAGCGTGAAGGTTATGAGGTTTACTTAGCCTCTAACGGACAGGAAGGTATTGAGAAAGCAAAAGAAATTAACCCCGACCTTATTGTACTGGATGTAATGATGCCCGTACTTGATGGTATTGAGGCTTGCCGTCGCCTTAGGGAAATGCCTGAATTTAAAGCCACTTTTATTGTGTTCTTAACCGCACGTAGCGAAGAGTACAGTGAAATTGCAGGGTTTAATGTGGGGGCTGATGATTATATATCTAAACCCATTAAGCCACGTGTGTTGCTTAGCCGCATAAACGCTATTCTACGTCGCAAAGACCAAAGTACATCGCCCTCTAAAATACTTTTAGGCGACTTGGTAATTGACAAAGACAGTTTTAGCGTTAGCAAAGCGGGACACAAAGTGCAAATGGCTAAAAAAGAGTTTGAATTGTTGTATTTGCTTGCCAGCAAACCCGGTAAGGTTTTCACCCGCGAAAACATTCTTGAAAAAGTATGGGGTGATGATGTATTGGTTGTTGACAGGACTATTGATGTTCACATCCGGAAAATACGCGAAAAACTTGGCGACGAGAATATTAGCACCGTAAAAGGGGTTGGGTACAAGTTTGAAGCATGATACGAAATCCCACGCCGGGTAATATATCTTTATTAACCTCATTAGCATTGGCGTTGTTGGTTTCAGGGGTGGTGTATGCCGTCAACCCTGAATTCAACGACGTCATTATTTCTTTTGCCGTAGTATTAGTTTCGTCATTCATTCTGTTTTTTCTTGCCATAGAGGTTTTTATCTATCGTAAGATTAAACTGATATACAAAACCATACACCGGCTAAAAACCCAACGCCACCTTACCGATGCTTTGCGCGAAACATCATTAAAGCACAACCCTATTGATGATGTAAACGAAGAGGTGGTAAACTGGGCAAAATCTCAAGCTACAGAAATTGAGCAACTTCGTAAACTTGAAGCCTTTAGGAAGGAGTTTTTAGGAAACGTTTCGCACGAACTGAAAACCCCCATCTTTAACATACAAGGCTACATACATACCTTGTTAGACGGGGCTATTGACGACCCAGAGGTAAACATCCATTTCCTTAAAAAAGCAGCAAAAAGCTTAGACCGCCTATCCGATTTAGTAGAAGATCTTATCAGCATCAGCCAGTTAGAAACCGGCCAGATGAAGATGGAGATGGAAAAGTTTGATATACACGCCCTAACCCTTGATATTTTTGAAGCCATGGAAATGCGCGCCAAAGAAAAAGGGGTTGATTTAGTGTTTAAAGAAGGTTGCGATAAACCTTTTTGGGTGTATGCTGATAAATACAGGATTAGACAGGTATTGGTAAACCTTATCGTAAACTCTATTAAATATGGTAAAGCCAACGAAGGCAAAACCTTAGTGAGTTTTTACGATATGGATGAAAACCTGCTGATTGAAGTGGCCGATAACGGCGAAGGTATTGATGCAATACACTTACCCCGCTTGTTTGAACGCTTTTACAGGGTTGACAGGCACCGTAGCCGCGATGAAGGCGGTAGTGGTCTTGGATTAGCCATTGTGAAGCACATAATCGAGGCGCACAATCAAACTATCAATGTGCGCAGTAAAATTGGGGTTGGCACCACCTTTGGCTTCACCCTACGCAAGGGTAGTAATGAAAAAGCAGTTGCAGTATTATAAACTGCAACCGCTCATTTCTATAAAATCTTTCTCTATTTAGTCTACAAGTTTGGCTTTTGCCTTGTTAGCTGCTTTTATTACTAAAAAAAGTACAAAGGCTATGATTAAAAAGTTGAGGGATACCTGAATAAAATTACCATACTTTAGTTCAGCACTCCCCATTTTGTATGATAATTTAGCAAAATCGTAACCCCCAGTTAATATACCTACAATAGGCATAATAATATCAGCTACCAGTGAATCTACAATTTTTGCGAAAGCCGCTCCGATAACAACACCCACAGCCAAATCAAGCACGCTGCCTTTCATGGCAAACTCTTTAAATTCTGCTATTAGTCCCATAGTTAAAAAAAATTAGGTTGTTTATAAGTTAGATTGAATGAAAACTCAATTTCTTGGCCATTGAATCGGTCATAGGATCAGAGTATAGACCGTAAGCATTTACCAGCACACCTTTATCTCCGCCGTTAGATTGGATGGCATACAGTATCGATTCATCAGAAGGATTCGTTTCTCCCTCAAAACGGTACGTTTCAGTTATTTCAAAATCTTCGGGATGCAACCGCAAATCATTATCAGTGCAATGCAAACACTCAGGGGTTAGATTAAAATCAAGCGTATAGCCCCTTTTGCGTAAATCGTTGAGTGCCTCAACCAGCGTATCGTATGCGTACATAAATGCAATTTACCATTCTAAAACCAAAAACCTGTGCTAAAAACAAATTCGTTTCTGAAAGTTCTATACTTACCTTGATAATAAAATATATCCCCCTTGCTTCGGTTATCGTTTAGCCTGCGGTATTCAAATCTCACGTATGAATTAGGGATGGGCTTTACTTCAATCCCACCCGTTATGCCATAAATATCTATACCCACGTTTTTTCCTTGCCCGTTGGCAAACGTGCCCGACATCATTCCATCGATGTCCTTCACATACTCACCTCGTGTATACATTGAAAAGCGTTTAGTAAAGCAGTATTTAAATGCCAGCTGACCGCTTAGCATAAACGCTGTTGCTGTACTATCAGCAATTTGTGAGTTTTTTTGAAGTCCGTAATTGGCCTCAAACCCAAAAATGCTTTTGCTTGTTTTCCAAACCATATACAAATCGTGGTACCAACGCTGCTTGTGCACACTGTTATAATCCGGTACATCGTCCGTTTTCATCGTGTTGAACGTAATCGATACATTGGGCGAAGGGTCAATCATTGCCGACATTCCCAGCATCTTAGATTGATTGGTTTCGATGTACCCGTTAAACTGATTAAAAACGTTGGCCTGTAAGGTTAAAAACTTAAATGGCTGCCAGGTTAGCTTGGCTCCGCTTAAGTAATAAGGCTCAAGGTAAGTGGTGACGGATACTGTTGAGTTAATGTTTTCGCGCGGTTGTACCGACTCTAACCCAACGTGGGTGCGGAAGTAACCGATATCAAACCATAATTTGGGTACAATGCGGATGCCTAAGTTGGCTTGCTGAAACAGATTGAAACGAGGCGACCAAGCAGCATCAGGCATATCGCCCCAATGCAGGGTAATAATTCCCCGTATTTTTTCTGATTTATATTTTGCCGATAACTGTACCAAGTTTAGCCCCACCTCGTTACTGTGCGGCGAAAGTGTCGGGAATTTTTGGTAAGAATCAGGCCCTACACTATCGGTATAATAGGCATAGTAAGCACTTATATAGCCCGTAATATCCAACGTTCCCGTGGTATCAAACTCTTCTTCTTTAGGTGCAATACGTGTTCCTGAATAAATTAGCGCAGGCTCGTGTCGTTGGGAGCTGTCTTTATTAAACGGATGGTTGACTTTAAATGACTTGGTTGGAGCTTGTGCGGGTATTTCAGGTTTGGGAGTATCGGGTTCTATTACCCAGCCTGTTTCTTTAGGCTGTTCAACAGGTTGGTTAGGTTGCGTAGTTTGGGGCGGGTTCGGGGTGTTACCATCTACTTTTTTAAAACCTAATCGCAACCGTTGCCCAACATTTATAGCATCGGCATTGGTAAGCCCGTTCCAGTCCATAATTTGCTGCACGGTAACTTGATATCGTAGCGAAAGGCGGTATAGATTATCTCCTTTTTGTACGGTATAATACACCCAAACAGTATCTTGCTGGGCTGCAACATTTTTAGAAAAAAGCAGAAAAACCAAGCCTACCAACAAGGTTTTAACTAAACAAAAATACCTCGCCATTTAGATGGCAAGGTATTCATAATTAATATATAATAGATTAAAAAACAGTAATTTTAATACCCCTTAATAAAGGTTAAAAATTGGTTTGGCGTAACTCGTACCGTGCTGTACCGGTAACAATTTTAATCACCGAAAACTCATCATTACTATAAAAAGTAAGCACGTTTCCTGATTTTATATAACGCATTTCCATTTCTGTGCAAGTAAACGAACCAGCCAGCACAGTTACTTGCACTCCGGTATTCTTAATGGTGCATTGCACGGTATCAGTGCCGTTAAAATCCTTCCAAGTATCTCCTTGTTTAGCCCCTATTTTAGCAATGCGCGTTGCATTTAATTTGGTTTGTCCGGTATTAAAACTCTTTAAATATCCGCCGTCAAAAAACTGAAACGCAGTTTGGCTCATTGTTTTATCCCAAGAGCGTATTTCATAAACACCGCTATCTGCTTTTTGTACATTCATTACAAAGCTGTCTATAACGTTATTGTTATAGATAAAATCAAATACTTTTTGGTTGTTGGCCTTAAACCACTTGCCGGGTGCCCATGCGGGTTCTCCGGCTGAGGGCTTCGCATCGTCCTCTTTCTTGCAAGCTGATAACAACATACACGCGGCCATTAAACAGTAAACTAAATTCTTAATGTTCTTCATATTGTCCGTCAAAATTTTAGGCAAATAACGCCGAGCCGTTGATTTTACTTATCACCCAAACGGGTGAATTTGGACGAATTGCTCTACATATTTTGGGTGAATTGCAAAGAAATGTTACTTGAGTCCTTTAATCCATTGCGTTAGTTCATCAACTACCTGCAACGATACATTAGCGGGTATGTTATAATCTTCGGGACAAGGCTTGCCTGTACCTGCTATCATGTTGTGAGTGTGTCCGTTAAGCAATCTAAACGTTGCATTCGGGCTGCTTTTCAGCGCTTCTTTCCACAACTCAAAGTCCTGATTATTAACCTGATAATCGCGACTACCTTGCAAAAACAACATAGGCAGCTTCATTTTCTTTGCAGCTTCGGTTTGGCTATAACTCTCAATATCATCCCAATACCTTGCACCAACACCAAAAGGCAAGTAACGCTTATTGGTGTTAGTATCGTACCAATGACGTTGCAGGCGAACAAACTCGTCTTTTTGTTTTTCGTATGATTCCTTTTTATCGGGATACAATCCGGCCAAATAATCCATCTGCTCTATAATCTTATCCGAAAGCCGTTTGGCAGGAGCTGCCATAAACACCACCCCCGCTAAAGGTATTTCCATATCAGCAATGCGGGGCAGCATCATACCCCCTAAGCTATGCCCTATTACTATAATGCGCTTTGCATCAATACCCTTATAAGTATGTAAAAACCTAACGGCTTCCTGAGCATCGTAAACGGTTTCTTCGTTCACCGTAAAATAATCATCCTCTGCACATTCATCCGCATAGGTATTGGTTCGCTTATCGTATCTAAGAACGGCAATGCCTTTGCTTGCCAAACCGTATGCAATGTCTCGGTAAGGTTGCTGCGGACCTTGCTTTCCGTTCATATCACCCGGGCCTGAACCGTGAACAATCACCACCACAGGTACATCGGTTTTTGCATTCTTGGGCATAGTAAGCTCGCCCTTAAGTATAAAAGGGGCTTTACCAAACTCAACCGAAGTAGCTTGCACATTTTTTACAGTTACATAGGCGGGCAAACGGTACTTTTCTTCCAACTGTCTGTCGGCCTTAGAGGTCATTTCTTTCAGCATGTAAGTAGTAATCATGTGGTTGGCAGAGAACCCTATTTTCATTTTTACATAACCGCTGTCAAATTCAAACTCTTCAATCACAAACTCTTGACCGTTCTTCACCTCTGTTTTCAGGGTTTTGGTAGTCTTATAGTTACCAAATTTATCCACCACATCATTCCAAGCCCTGTACAATAAATAAGGCGGCACTTGCCTGCCTTTTGCCGTATCAAACAGTTTTGCCAGTTGTTTAAACTCTTGCTGGGTATTTAGCTGCATCACTTTTTCAAGCACAGCTTTATTCTCTTTTGATTGAGAAAACACCACCGTTGCGCATAAAACAACCACCAATAAAGCTACTGCCTTTTTCATACCGCAAATATATATGGGGGTAGCGAGCGTTAAAAGCAGGATAATCCTATAATCAGCCACGTGCAAACAATGTTTATCCCGTTAATGCGTTATCTAAAGGTTTTCAGCTTGTTCACTTTGAGATAAAAACCGATAAGTCCCGAATATTCACCGATTAAAACCAACGCAAACCGCATTATATTTGTCTATCAGCTTATACAAACCTCCTGAAATGAAAAAAATAAACCTGCTGTTCACCCTTTTCATCGCATTGCTGGTTATGTTCTCCTCTTGCAAGCCCGATGATAAAAACGACACCCCCAACCCTACTAACAATACCCCAACGGGTAATGTAACTGTGAAGGTGAACCATACTTTTGGTGCAGCTGCGTTTGATTTCACTTCAACCTTTAAAAACCCTTCGGATAATACCGAGGATATGACGTTTAGTTCGATACAATACATCTTATCGAATTTTGAACTGCAAACTACCGACGGTACTTGGGTACCTGTGCCTGAAAGCTATTATTACATCAACGGTAAGCAAAGCCAAAGCCTTAGTTTCATCTTAAAGGATGTGAAAGTGCAAGACTATAAAGCCGTGCGCTTTTTAATTGGTGTGGATAGCACCCGCAATGTATCAGGGGCGCAAACGGGCGGCCTTGACCCGGCTACGGGAATGTTTTGGAGCTGGAATACAGGTTATATTTTCTTTAAGGTAGAAGGAGATTGCCCACAGCTTACCACCCCGTTTGGCAGCTCTAACTTTGTGTACCACATAGGCGGTTTTAATGGTCAATACAATGCATTAGTGTGGGCTGAAGCATCGTTTGGCAGCAAAACACTCAGCGTTAAAAGCGGCTCAAACACACTGCTTTTAAAGGCTGATGTTGAAGAAGTATTTAAAAAACCGATAGCTTTTGAACTGACCAACACCCCGCAAATAACACTTAACGGGCCCGAAGCCGTAGCATTCGCTCTTAACTATGCGGATATGTTCAGCGTAACTGATATTGAATAACTTGTTGAGGGTTTTACTTTACATATCAGCAGGTTTATTGGTGTTTTTCTCGGCCTGCAAGCCGGACAAAGCCCCTGATACCCCTCCTGTTTCCAACGATTACGTGTTTAAGCAACCCGCAGACTTCCCTGCCCCTATGTATGATTTTAAGAATAACACAGTAACGCAGGCAGGTTTTGAGTTGGGCAGAAAATTGTTTTACGACCCTGCCTTATCAAAAGACAGCACAATTTCGTGCGGTACTTGCCACAAGCAATACGCGGCCTTTTCAGATGTGGGTCATCATATTAGCCACGGCATACAAAGCCGTTTAGGCACTCGCAACAGTCCTGCACTGTTTAATATTGCTTGGTCTCCCACCTTTTTTTGGGACGGCGGTGTTACCCATATAGAATTGCAACCCCTTGCCCCCATCACCAACCCTGTAGAAATGGACGAAACCATGGCGGGCGTAGTTACTAAAATAAGTAAGATTGCTGCCTACCGCCCTATGTTTAAGGCCGCCTTTGGAAGCGATACCGTTACCACACAAGCCATTATGCGTTCCCTTGCACAGTTTATGGGCATGATGGTGAGCCACCAAAGCAAGTACGACAAGGTATTGCGGGGAGAAGCCTCTTTTACCCCCGATGAACAGGCCGGTTATGTTTTGTTTAAAAACAACTGCGCTGCTTGCCACACAGAACCATTGTTTACCGATTTTAGCTTTAGAAACAACGGATTAGATACCGCATTTACGGATGAAGGCCGAAAGCATATAACCCTGCAAAATGCTGATTTGGGGAAGTTTAAAGTCCCCAGTTTGCGAAATGCCGCCATTACTTTCCCCTATATGCACGACGGGCGAATAGAAACGCTGGAAGACGTGATGGAACACTACACCAAGGGTATTAAAAACAGCCCCACACTGGATAATGTACTTAAAACTCCTATTGTGCTTACCCCAACACAAAAAGCCCAATTAATACTGTTTATCAAAACCCTTACCGATAATACCTTTATTACCGATAAGCGGTTTAGCGAGCCTGTGAAATGATCAAGGATTTATAAAATGAT
Source organism: Bacteroidota bacterium (assembly GCA_008933805.1). Lineage (NCBI taxonomy): Bacteria > Pseudomonadati > Bacteroidota > Bacteroidota bacterium. Next base: position 5,311 of record WBUH01000024.1, on the reverse strand, counting down.
AACTACTAAATGGTGAATGTAATTGTTTAATCACCCAGCCTCTCCAACTCCTTTAGCACTTTTTGCCCGCGGTTTAATGTAGCGGGTGAGGCATCAATTAACTGATGTTCTATCAGCATTTTAAGTTCATTCTTAATATCGGGATAGCGGCGGGCAACCTTTAGCAGCACCGTCATACTAAATGCTTTAATAGCAATCGGCTCAACCCCAGATGCCAAGTACCCGAAACACACATCCGTTACCGTACCCAATAAATCATCGGGTATGTGCACTTCTTGCAGCATCCGCACAATATTCCGTTTCACCGCATCGTGCAGCTTGGGTTGCTTCAACGTTTCAATCAGCACCTCCAAATGCTTTTGCATCAGTTGAGGTTGCAAATCGGCTACCACCCCAAACGCATAAGCAGCCCGCTGGCTCACAATAGGTTCATCCTTTAAAACAAAATCAAGCAATTCTTCAAACCTGTCTTCATCACTGCCCACCCAAGCGGCAATTTTATGCGCTTGTCGTTTGCTGTGCTCCTTTAAAATCTCATCTCGAAGGTTCATCACTCACAAAAATAAGCGGTAGTAAGGTGTTGTAAAAACTAAAAAAATATATAAAACGAATAAATCCCTTAATTATTATCAATAAAAATAATTTCGATTAATGTTTACCTATTGCACACTAAAAGGTATAAACAACGAGTTCACCATTAAAACTACCGCCCATGAAAATACTTACTGCCTGGGTTTCATTATTATTTTGCTGTGTATCAGCATTTGCCCAATACGACATCAGAGAAAGCATCTACTTCGATTCTGACAGTTTTAACTTTGATAAAACTGCCCTCGCCCAAATACAACGCATCAAAAATAAGCTGATTAATAACCCCTACCACCGTATTGAAATTTATGGAAACACGGATAGTATCGGTGAACTGAAATATAATCAGGAATTATCAGAAAAAAGGGTCAAAAGCGTGCTTGCCTACCTGTTGAACGGGGGTACTGAAAGTAAGCGGATTATTAAAACGGCTGCCTTCGGCGAAAAAAGCCCGATGGCCGATAATGGTAACGAATGGGGACGGCACAAAAACCGACGGGTGGACATTATGGTACAAATGGACCACGACACCTGTATTAAGGACGGTTGCGCCAAAACCTGCCTGCCAAAGGGTACGTTTGACCCTGCTTTTAACCGTGAGGTAAAAATTACGCTTGTGCCCATTACCAATTTCGACCAAATGGCGGAGAATAATATTTCGCCGCAAACCAACAGGGGCGATTACCTTTTCTCTAACGGGATGATGCGCATCACCAGTACGGTTAACGGACAGCCCGTAAACCCAAAAAAGAATGTGAAAATCAGCATACCCGCTCACCGTATCGACCCTGATATGGCTATTTATGAAGGGAGTAACGGCAACGGCCCTGTGAAATGGGAACGTAAAACCATTGAGTTGAAAAAGGTGAACGACCATTGTTTGGTGTATGAGATTGACGGCAGCTGGCTTAATAAGTGGATTAACATGGATAAACCCCGTCCTGCGGGCAATATGATTTGCCTTGACAATCCCTTTATTTACCTTGATTTACCGATGGACGGCGACACCAATAAGGTGATTGAAAACGATATTATTTTATCCTTTAATACCGGGGATTTTGAGGGGCACAATGCCAAAGCTGTTACCGTAAAAACAGGCAACGTAGCCAATATGTGCGACTGGCTGAAAAACAACATCACCAGCAACACCACTGATGGCGGCTATTTGGACAAAAACCAACGGGTGCTAAAAATCAACGGGTTTTATGAAGACGGTAAAAAAGTGGAGTTGGAAAACCTGAATAATTTCACCGCATTATTCCCTTTTAAAGAAGATAAAAAAGAACCTACGTTTTATACTGCCGAGCGCAACGCCGACGGTAAAATTATATGGGACAATGCAGGCAAGCCCGACAGTATTTTGGACTTGAAGGGCTGCGGGTGCAAATACTACGTAAAAGAGTTTCAATACCCGGTGCAGTACATCAGCATATCAACCACCGCCGAGGTAGAAAAAGAGAAGGTAGAAACCAAAGCCTTGAAGTTTAAAAAGGTAATTATGAACGAGCTGTTTGTATATTATAAAAAAGACAACCTGATGATTACCCTTAAACCCAATGCCAAAGGCCAGTTTGACATCCCCTTGTACGATAAAGAAGGCGATATTATAGTAATGGGCAAATACATTAAGGAGGGCGAGATATACTACTTTGACGAGCGTTTATCAAACATTAAACCTGCTTGGTTTGGCTGGTTTGGCGATACCAAACGGATGAAAAAAAGCAAGTTTAAAAAGTACGACGAGAAAAAAGGCCTTAAACTTAAAAACATCAGCTGCACCAAAGGCAAACCCAAAGAAGCAATTAAAAGTGAGAAGAAAGAGGATATTGAATGGTTGAACGACCCTACCGTCCCTGCTCCTACTACCAACAATAAATAGTAACCTTAGTAACACCGTGTGTGTTACTTCATACCAAAATAGTTTTTCATAGTTTGTTTAGAAAGTCATGCCCCGCAAGGGGTGTGGCTTTTTTGATTAGAAACGGTAGTGGCAACCATTACCCTGTCATTCCCGCGCAGGCGGGAATCTATCCCTATAAACTTGAGAATGGTAATAGCCAACCGCACCCTTCGATAAGCTCAGGATGGGCAGCCGCACTTGCGTCCGTCTATCGTCATTGCGAAAAACCGCTTTTGAGTTTTGAAGCAATCCGTTTGAACACCTCCCTTAATCCCTCCTTACCAACCGCACCCTTCGGCAGGCTCAGGGTGACAAGGCTAAGGAGGGAAACCGCCGCACTTGCCCGTCGTGCTTAAAGTCCCCTTTAGGGGATTTAGGGGGTGGCAGGGATTGCTTCGGGAGACCCCGCAATGACGGTTTTTCTCTTTTTTAGAATTTAGTAATTAGAGTTTAGAATTTGGCTATTGCCAACCGCACCCCTTCGACAAGCTCAGAATGGGCAAACGCACTCACGCCCGTCTATCGTCATTGCGAAAAACCGCTTTTGGGTTTTGAAGCAATCCGTTTGAATACCACCCTTAGTCCCTCCTTACCAACCCGCAAGCCAACCAAGGAGGGAAACCGCCGCACTTGCCTGCCAACCGCACCCCTTCGGCAGGCTCAGGATGGGAAACGCACTCACGCCCGTCTATCGTCATTGCGAAAAACTGCTTTTGAGTTTTGAAGCAATCCGTTTGTATAGATGGGCAGGGATTGCTTCGGGAGACCTCGCAATGACGGGGTGGGTGTAACGTAACAGTAATACAAGCCTGTTGTGTTACGTTACGGTGTAGTAATGAAATTGTAAATTCGATTAACAATACCTTCAAGTATCGAGTATTGGTTATTCGTATTAAACTCAATGCCTGATAAATCTGAATCGATATTTCGTAAGTATTCTCTTTGATTAACAAACTCGCTTCTCATTGAAATTACATCAACGGCTGTTTTAAGAATTGCAACAACACTTCCTACAATATATCCAGCCTCCCAAATAAGATTATTATCAGGATTTTGTGTTGATGTATATCTGTTTAATGTTCGGTGCAATTTTTCAAATGTTGCTTGGTCTGCCCCTGTAAATTTCGCGTACTCTGCATCATGTGCAAACTTGATAATCTCTTCGTATTTTCTGTTAATATCCATCATAAATTGTATTAATCTTCTTTTTCTAAATTATATTTATAACTCCAATAGCTTTCTACATCCATACCTTCCATATAGTTTTCTCTAAGGTAGTCTAACAAATAGTTTGTTTGCTTTTCTGTCACCAAAATCAATGGGTCATCCACCCATTTAGCCTTTATAGAAATTATATTTCCTTTTTGCTCATATTCAAACCTTGTGTTTGAGGTTTGATTATTAATGCTTTGGAATAGCTCGCAAACATCATTGTAGTCATCATCATCATCGATAACAGCTGTTATCCATTTTTTAAAATCGGTCATAGGTATTGTAATTTATTGTTTATGTGAAAATTATCAATTTACAAACCATAAACCTTATGTTGTCAAAATGGCCTAATTAGCAATTTAATCGATGTCATTGTGGCATTAAACGCAGTAGAATATATTCTAAAAATTGACTAATACCGTAACGTAACAACACTGCGTTACTCTATGCTGTTACGTTACGGTTATAAATTATTGGGGTATATCGTTTCTCTCTAAAACCCTCTTTACCCGCATCTTATTAGTATTAAGCCTTCGGGCTATTTCACCCAGTGATAGCTGAGGTTCATCTAGCTTCAAGGCTGTAATATGATAGTCTAATTCATCATGGTTTAAATCTTCCTGCCTCAAATGCTCCCTTTCTACACCATACTCTATAAACTCAAAGCCGAGGAAGTTGTGGGGCTGGGTAATACGGCACAGTTTTATGTTGCGGTCGTTGTAAATAATTTCGGTGGCGCGGGCTTTTAGTTGCAGCAGGTAGCGCAGGGTTTTGTCTTGGTAGCTTTGGCCAATGGCAAACAGGCTGTCAATAAAGTTGGCAAGGTGCTTACTGCCTGCCAAATCGTTTACCGTCAAGGGGTTGGCAAGGCTGCGTTTGGGGGTGTGGGCTACTACCAGTATGCTAAGGTTGTGCTTCATTTTCAGTTCTTTAAGGCTTTTCATCAGCGGTAGGGCTTCTTTGGCGGTTTCGGTGGCTTGGGTTTTTAAGTAAGTGAGGTTGTCAATTATCAGTACTTTGGCGTTGTGGGTGGCTATGGCACGCTCAATGCTGCTAAACAGGGCGGTTTCAAAGCGTTCAAAATCGGTGCAGTTGGGGTTTATTTCTATCCGCAGGAAATTATCGTCAAAGGCATAATGGTGGCGGTAGTTAATGCTGTAGCGTTTCTCAAACTGCTTGTCGCTCATTTCAAAATCAAAATAGAGTACTTTTTGCTTGGGCGCATCGAGTTTAAAGCCTTCGATGGGTACTCCGCGACTGATGGAATCGGCGATTTGCACGGCCAGTATGCTTTTGCCGAGGTTGGTATCGGCAAACAGGATGCACAACTCACCCTGATGCCAAAACTCACTAAAGAGCATCCGAGGAATGGGTCGGCGGGCGGCTTCTTCCATCCATTGGTTGGCGGGGCGCACTATCAGTAGGTCTTGGGGTGGGTTTTGTTGGTGGCCGGTAATGGGGTTGGGGGTTATGGGGGTAAATTCTTTCATTTTACGGTTATTATTTATCATTTGACATTTAGGATTTGGTTGATAGTTGCTTGTTGATGGTATTTGTATGCTAACAGCCAACAGCTAAAGGCCAAAAGCTAACCACTAACTACTAATCACC
>WBUH01000023.1 GCA_008933805.1 Bacteroidota bacterium | reverse complement strand
GCTTGTCACAATAAGATATACACCTATACGACTGCCAACATCGGCGGGGATACTTACAACTGGTCCGTAACGAACGGAACGATCATAGCGGGTCAGAGCACTAACACTGTAGATGTGTTATGGGGTACAGCAGGAACGGGGACAATCACATTGACCCAAACCTCATCACTGGGTTGCGACAGTACTGTCTCTTCAACCATTACGATATTATACACCCCTGCACCTGTGATAACAGGCACCGACACGGCTTGTCACAATAAGATATATACCTACACAACGGCAAACATCGGCGGGGATACTTACACCTGGTCAGTAACGAACGGAACGATCATAGCGGGCCAGGGCACTAACAGCATCGATGTGATGTTAGACACCGTTGGCAACAGTGTAGTAACAGTTACCCAAACGAGCCCCTTGGGTTGTGACAGCACAGTAAGAGATACAATAACGGTTATCTATACCCCTGCACCTGTTCTTTCAGGTGCGGATACTATTTGCCGAAACAGTATTGTCACTTACTCAGCACCTCCTGTGGCCGGTGATAGTTATGGGTGGATTGTTAATAATGGAGTCTTGTTGGCAGGCCAAGGAACAAATAGTATTGATGTATTATGGAATACAATTGGCTCCGGTAATGTTCGTTTAACACAAACAAGTCTTTTGGGCTGCGACAGCACTGTCTCTGCTAACATAATAATACTATATACTCCAACCCCTGTAATAGCAGGCGCTGACAGTGTATGTCAGAATAAAATATACACCTATAGTACTGCGATGGTGGGCGGGGATACATACACATGGAGTGTAACGAACGGAGTGATAATAGCGGGTCAGGGAACTAACAGCATCGATGTGATGCTTGATACTGTGGGAAGCAGTGTAGTTACAGTCACTCAAACCTCTCCTTTGGGCTGCGATAGTACAGTAAGTGATACCATACGGGTTATCTATACTCCTGTACCTCTTATCACAGGACCGGATACCAGTTGCCATAATAAAATACTAACCTACTCAACTCCGTTTGTGCCGGGCGATAATTACATTTGGTCAGTAACCAACGGAACAATAGTATCAGGCCAAGGAACTAACTCAGCCGATATATTATGGGGCACAGCAGGAGTAGGCAGCATATCGGTACGACAAATCAGCCCATCACTTTGTGATAGTACAGTTTCGATAAATGTTGTGGTTGTGTTGTATACTCCGGCACCGGTAATCACAGGTGCGGATAGTACCTGTGGAGATAAAGTGTATACGTATAGCGTACCCGCAGTAGGGGGTGATACTTATCAATGGAGCATCAGCAACGGGATTATCTTATCGGGTCAAAACACTAATGTAGTATTTGTTCAATGGGATACTGTTGGAAGAGGTGTGATAACTATCAGGCAAACTTCGGCGGCAGGTTGCGATAGTGTAATGAGTGATACCGTTTCAATTTTAAGAACACCCGAGCCGATAGTGCTTGGTAGTGATACTGTTTGTCACAATAAGATATACTCATACAATGTGACACCTGTTGCAGGTAACACATATAACTGGAGTGTTACTAACGGTACAATATTGAATGGTCAAAATACTACATCTATTATTGTTAGGTGGGGAGCAGCCGGAATAGGAACTGTTACTATCAGGCAAACAACTCCTTTGGGTTGTGATAGTGTAGTAACCGATACGATAACAATATTATACTCACCAGCTCCTGTTATTACAGGAAATGACAGTGTTTGCCACAACAAGATTTACAATTATTCTGTAGCAAACATCGTAGGGGATACATTTAATTGGTCAGTAATCAATGGTACTATTATTGGCGGCCAAGGAACCAATAGCGTAAGTATTTTGTGGGGAGCAGCCGGCATAGGTAATGTTTCAATTACACAAACGTCGTCTTTAGGTTGTGACAGTACAGTTGCTATGCCTGTACGTATTTTGTACAGTCCGGCTCCAATTATCGCAGGCTTGGATACGGTTTGTCATAATAAAATATATACATATTCTACAGCTAACATTCCTTTTGACAGTTATAGCTGGAGCGTTGTGAACGGAACTATTGTAACAGGCCAAGGAACTAACACAATAACCGTTAGATGGGGTGCGCCCGGAGTAGGAAGGGTATCTCTATTACAAATAAGTGCGTTGGGTTGTGATTCATTAGTACATGATTCTGTTACTATTTTATACTCTCCGTCTCCTGTTATTAGTGGCAATGGGGTAGTTTGTTTCAACCAAACACACACTTACCGTGTTGATTCGGTGGGTATGGATACTTACCAGTGGCAAGTAACGGGAGGTACTATACTTTCAGGACAAGGTACTGATACGATAGTTGTACAATGGCTTACTACCGGAAACGGCAGTGTACACATTACACAAAGGTCGGTACAAGGTTGTGATAGTACGGTTACGCTACCTGTTATAATCAGGTACAGGCCTACACCACAAGTTAGCGGCACAACGTTAGTATGTTCAAACAAAATAGTAAGCTACAGCACTCCGGCAGTGAGTGGTGATAGTTACGTTTGGATGGCTGTTAACGGAACCATTATTGCCGGACAAGGATCCAATAGTGTAGATGTAATGTGGAACCTTACCGATACAGGGTACATCTATGTAAATCAAATAAGTCCGTTGGGTTGTGATAGCATGGCTCGTGATACAATATTTATTCGTCCTTCACCGGCCCCGGTTATTAGCGGAAACGATACAGTATGTCATAACAAACTAGCCATCTATACTGTTGATAGCCTACCTGCACACACTTATTTGTGGACGGTTACCAATGGTATCATCTTAAGCGGACAGGCAACTAAACAAATCTCTGTACTTTGGGGTGCAGCAGGTATTGGCAGGGTTAGGGTAGAACAATACTCTGATTTGGGTTGTGATAGTGTAATGACGATGAATGTATTAATTCATCCTTCACCCTCACCGGTTATTACCAGTCCTGATACCGTATGTCATAATAAAATATACCAACACTCGGTAACATCAGTAGCGGGTAATACATACCGTTGGAGAGTTACAAACGGCACCATCGTTTCAGATTCACTTCAAAACACCGTGAGTGTTATGTGGGGATCTTCGGGCAAAGGATATATACAAATACTACAAACTAATCCGGTTGGATGTGATAGCTTGATTACGGATAGTGTAGTGATTGTAGGTTCACCTGCTCCGCAACTAAACGGGCCTGATACCGTATGTCATAATAAGATAACAACCTATTTTGTAACACCTGCTGTAGGCGGCAATACTTACCTATGGACAGTTGTTAACGGAACAATTCTAAACGGACAAGGAACTGCTTCAATTACGGTTCGTTGGGGTGCATCGGGTACGCCATCATCAGTAAGAATAAGGCAAACCAACCAATACGGATGTGATAGTACAAGAGTTCTTAATATTCACGTTGATCCAACACCACGTCCTGTAATTCAAGGGAATACAAATATTTGTTCAGAGAATTTCGAATACTATTCTATTACTCCTCAAAACGGTCATACTTATGCGTGGGTAGTTACCGGTGGAGCCCTGATGTCTCCTCCAGACTCAGCAGGAGCGAGGGTTAACTGGGGTGCACCCGGAGCAGGTTCTGTAAGGGTTACACAAACTAACCAATACGGTTGCGACAGCTCGTTTACACTTCCTGTGATTATCAGGCAGGGACCCATCAGGACAATCAATGGTCCTGATACTACTTGCGTTGAAAACGCCTACAACTATTTTGCTACCAATACACAAGCGGGAGATATTTACACTTGGACGGTTGCCGGCGGAACTATACAGGGAGCAGCTAATAATGCGCTTGTTAATGTGTTGTGGAACACCGTTGGCTGGGGACGAGTGACCTTAAACATCACCAACTCTTTTGGTTGTGATTCAGTATTTAGTGTGGATGTGAATGTGTTTGATTTGCCAAGACCTGATATGCGCGGAAGCAGTGTTGCGTGTAACAATACCAAAAACAATTTGTTTAAAGACTATAAATATAATTCGATACAATCGGGAAGGTTTGTTTATGCTTGGAGTTTATCAGGAGGCGGTATAATAACTACACCTACAAACGCCGACTCGATACTTGTAGATTGGCTGACAGTAGGTACACACAATGTAAACCTTACCATTACCGATAGAATTAGCGGTTGCGTGTCAAACAATACCTTCCCTGTATTGGTAGATAGTTTACATGTGCCTTCAATCAATACCTCGGGTGTAAGCGGTTGCTCACCGTTTGATGTAACATATGCTGAGTCGCAAAACAGCAATAGCTTGTCATATCAATGGCAAATAGACGGGTTGGGCTATTCAACTGCATTACAACCCAAGTATACATACCACTTGCCCGGCACGTATAATGCCAGAGTAATTGTAACCAACGCGGTAGGTTGTGTTGATACTGCTTATACACAGGTAATTGTGCGACCAAGCCCTAAAGCTGATTTTGTTGCCAGCAAAAATGGGGTTTATACTTATGAACAAGACACAGCCTACTTTACAAACACATCAACCGGAGCCGTTTCGTACGTATGGTCGTTTGGTGATACAGCAATGATTGATACCAACCTTCATACAAAACGCAGGTATAGCTGGCCGGGTGAATACTTAGTGAAACTAAGGGTTGTAAACGAATACGGCTGTCCTGATTCGATTGAGAAAAAGGTTGAGGTGGTTGTGAAACCAATACTATATGTGCCCAACGCTATAACCCCGAACGGAGATAACAACAACGACTACTTTGAAGTAAGCACCTATTTTGTGACCGAAATGAAGGTGATAATATTTAACCGATGGGGTGAGATTATCTTCAGATCGGATGACGTTTACTTTAAGTGGGATGGAACCTACGAAGGGTATCCTGTACAACAGGATGTTTACGCCTATTACATTGTTGCAAGAGGTTTCAATCAGGAGTTGCTTGTACGGTCGGGAAATATTACGGTGTTAAGGTAACCCGTCATTATAGTAGCTGAACTTTTAAAAGAGTCTTTGCTAAAACAGAACAAGCCAATTGCTTAGTGCAGTTGGCTTGTTACTTTTTATATCCTTATTGATTGGAGAACGGGATTGTGTTACAATCAATCAGTCTGATAAATTATCAGTGTTTAGATACCTAATGTACTTTGATTAATTAAGTAAAATGGCTGTTACAGATTTATTGATATTTTCAGCCATTTCAGTAGTAGGCAAATCGTTGGCCTCGCCGTTAAACGGGTCTTCAATTTCCTCGGCAATCAACTCTAAGCTGGCCAGCACGTAAAGAATTAAAGCCGTTGCCGGTACGATGAAGTACGACATTGTGAGTCCGTATGTTAGGGGAAATATCATAACATAAAAGAATACAAACTTTTTTAAGAATACAGAATACGAAAACGGAATGGGCGTATTTTTTATTCTTTCGCAAGCACCGCACACTTCAATGAGTTTATTAAGTTCATTTTTAAACACATACATTTCTTCGGCGCTGTATTGGTTCTGTTTTTTTAACTCGTGCAGTAATGAAGTTAGCTGGTTATATACCTGCTGTGGTTGATGATAGCTTGATGCGATTTTTTCTAAATCATCTTTTGAAAATGCCGATACATCAAACTTGCTTTCTATTGAGGCAGTGTTAACTTTTTCTGCTTTAAGGTGAGCCTGTAAGGTATAGGCAAACAAGCTGATATAATTAGATACTGTTAATCTGTTTTGGTGGTTTTTACTCAATAACGCATTAAGCTGTGCGGCCAATGCCCTTGAAGAGTTGGTAAGCTCTCCCCATTGTTTGCGGCCTTCCCACCACCTGTCGTAGGCACTGTTTGTCCTAAACACCAATAACAATGAGAGTGTGAAGCCTAATATTGAATATATAGCCGAGATGTTTTTTGCAGTATCAATTGATTCTTTTGAGAAAAACGAGTGCAGCTCAAAGTAAGTTACTAGAAAAGCATAAGTACTTACACCGGCCATCAGTGGAAGAAGCTGCCTAAAGGTTTCAGAGCGGTGAATTCTGAAAATAAAGGTAAACCAGTCTTTTGGATTATATTTAATCATTGGGGCAAAATTGAAACAGGGGTAAATATACTAAAACCCGTTTTTCAACCCCAACTTTAAGTGTTTTGATGAAGGTTCTAATACATATGTATTAGATTTTGCTTACTACAACTAATCCCAAAATGTGCGTTTGTAATCCTTACTATTAACCCTCGGAGTGTCGAATGTAAACATAACTCCATCTAGGTAAATCCATATAAAACCAACTATTTACGTGTGCTGTGCCGTATAAGGTGAAAAGAATAAACATCATACAGGACAGCCAAATACTAGGATAAATAAGGCTTTGAGTAAAATTGAAAATTAAAAGCCGGCGTATACTCTCATTTCTGCATTACCGTGCTTAAACTCTTTTAAAAGTTTCAAATCCTTCCTGTTTTCAATGGTTTTATAATAGTTCTGTCCACAAAAATTATCAGTAATCCAATAATTATACTGAATAGTAGAATCAACTTTAATAGTAAACCATATATCACGCCTTTTAAAGCCTGCCGATTTATTGTTTAAAGCAACAAAATGGGGGAACTCGCAATAAATTGTATCTCCATTTAAACCCGAGGATTCAATATAGTCAACCATTTCTTGTTGCACCATAAGTACATTTTTATAATACGGCGTGGTTTCGCCATTGCTTCGGGTTGTAGCTAGAAAATAAAAATTGAAGGCCAAAATCATCACGGAAAATCCAATCCCTATTTGTTTGCTGTAATTTACTTGTGCAATTAATCCATAGACCATAATCAAACAAAACGGCAAACAAATAATCAGGTATCTGTCTGTAAAAAAGTTAATTACACAAAATAATACATAGATTAAAATAAATAGAAATGACACTAACATCATCTCATCCTTCACCGTGAAATTGCTCTTTACGGCAGATAAATAAACAGAAAAAATAAGTAAGCTGCCTACAATAAAGGCTGCAATTGCTATAAAAGAATTGGTATGCCAAATGCCATACAATATTTTGTATTGGCAGAAATAAATTACGGCTATGATTATCCGATGCTTCAGGCTTATTTTTTTATGAAACAATAGAAACAGAAGTGCAAAAGATAGGTATATCCAATACTTGTAATCAAACTCAAACAGCTGACGAAAAAGATTCCCAATCATGTATTCTACCGATTCATAATTTGTTTTTATAAAACCAATATGTTCAGGATAAAACACATACCCGAATTTTATTTTTTGCAGAACAAAGAACGTAATGAGCGGTAATAGGGGATAAACAAAAGTCAATTGACCCTTAATAAAATCAGCAGAGAGTATTTTCTTGTGGTCTATAAAAATAGAGTTCAAAATATTCCATATAGCTAAGGAAAACAAAAAGAGAATGCCTGTTTCTTTAGTAAGAAGGAGAAAAGAGGCAGAAATAAAAAAATGTATGGGGTTCTTCTTTAGGTAAAAGTAAAGTGTTGTGAGAGCAAATAAGGTAAGCATCATTTCAGGATAAACCATTGCGGATTGCCCTATAAATAAAGGGAAAGATGCTACGCTTATTACTACTAAAACAGAATATAAATCAGATAAAAACTCTTTGCTTATCTTGAATACGACAAACAAAGTGCATAACGAAATAAGGAGAGCAAATATGTGTGAGTTAGTAACAGTATTGCCGAATAAATATAGAAACAATCCTGCTGTGAAATGGAACATCATAGGGTGCCCCCTGGATAAATCTTCCTGTATAGCACCCGGAAACATAGAGGGCCCATTACTTGCCATTTGTTGAACAGCGGGGCCATACACCATCGCTTCATCCCCAAAATAAGCCAGACCAATAGAGTCTAACCTAAGAATAGCAAAACAACATAAAACAAGAAATAAGATAATATATGCAGGAGGTACTTTGAGGAACGTTGTATTCATTTAGTCACAATTGCGAGCCTCAAAGTTATATATTTCTTATTCCTTTAAAATAGCTCCTTAAACTTTCCCATTTCCCTTTCTATCTCATCGTTACATAAGTTACCCATACTGCCCGCGTGAGTATGGTTTAGCTGAGTTGGAGCTTTAAAACTGCCTTCTTCTATTTCCTTACCCTCCTGTTTGTAAGCATCTCTAAAGGGAGTACCTTGTAATACCAACTCGTTCACACGCTCTACGCTAAAAAGGTGTATGTATTTTTCATCAGTAAGAATATCATCCTTTATCACAATGTGCTGCAACATAAGGCGACAGGTAGTTAAGCAGTTCAACAACTCCGTAATAGCCGGGAACAAAGCTTCTTTAGTTATCTGCATATCGCGGTGATAGCCTGATGGCAGGTTGTTTATCAGCAATGTTAACTCGTTGGGCACCGCCTGTATGCGGTTGCATTTGGCGCGTATCAATTCAAAAACATCGGGGTTTTTCTTGTGCGGCATGATACTGGAACCGGTGGTGAGTTCATCAGGAAAGCGAATAAACCCAAAGTTTTGGTTCATATACAAGCACACATCGTAGGCAAATTTTGAAAGTGTTGCCGCTACCGATGCCAAAGCCGTTGCGACTGCTTTCTCCGATTTTCCCCTTGTCATTTGGGCATACACCACATTATAGTTTAGGGTTTCAAAGCCTAGTAACTTTGTAGTTAATTCCCTATCCAAAGGAAATGACGAGCCATAACCTGCCCCTGAACCCAAAGGATTCTTGTTGCAGATATTGTAGGCTGCCTGTACCATCTCCATATCGTCTACCAAACTTTCAGCATAGGCACCAAACCACAACCCGAACGATGAAGGCATAGCCAGTTGCAAATGGGTATAACCCGGCAGTAGTTTGCTTTTGTGAGTTTCGCTTAAATGTATAAGAGTATCAAAAAGTGCTTTTACCTCTTGGGAAACGTGTTTTAATTCAGCCCTTAAATACAGCTTCAAATCCAGCAGCACTTGGTCGTTGCGGCTGCGTCCGCTGTGTATTTTTTTGCCATTTTCGCCAATGCGTTGGGTAAGCAGTAATTCAATTTGCGAATGAATGTCTTCGGCACTCGCGTCAATGGTAAATGTACCGTTGCGTATTTCATCAAGAATTGCGTGTAACCCTTTAAGGATACTATTCAACTCAACCTCGGTAAGCAAACCGATACTTTGTAGCATGGAGGTATGTGCTATGGAACCAAGTACATCGTGCTCTGCCAATAACAAATCAAACTCGCGGTCGCGGCCTACGGTAAAGGTTTCAATCCAATCGGCGGTTTGCTGTGTGTCTTTTTGCCAAAGTTTCATACCAAAAGAGGGGTTAATAGGTCTATGTATAAGTCAATGCCGTCTTTTATTTCGTGCAGAAAAACAAATTCATCGGCGGTGTGCGACCGAGCCGAATCGCCCACACCCATTTTGAGAGAAGGAAAAGGCATTAGTGCTTGGTCGGAAGTAGTAGGAGAGCCGTAGCAGGTTCTTTCCAAAGCAATTCCGCTTTGCACTACGGGATGATTTAATGAGATTGAGGAGGGCCTCATGCGCAGCGAGCGCGGAGATACCTCACAACTAACATTGGCTTTTATGGTTGCCAATAACTCTTCGAGTGTGTAAGCATCTGTGCAGCGAACATCTACCGTAAAAGTACAAGTTTCGGGTACCATGTTGTGCAACGTGCCCGCCTGAATAATAGTTACCGACATTTTCACCTTGCCCAAGGTGGGTGATACGATAGGAAACTCAAAAGTTTTAAACCACTCAATATCTTTCAACGCCTTGTACAAAGCATTTTCGCCTTCCTCACGGGCGGCATGGCCTGCTTTACCTTTTACGGTGCAGTCCAATACCATCAAACCCTTTTCGGCAATGGCCATGTGCATTTGGGTAGGTTCTCCCACAATAGCAAATTCAATGGGGCCAATTTCGGGCAATACTAATTCTATACCGTTCAGGCCTGAGTTTTCTTCTTCTGCCGATGCTGCAAATACAATGTTGTAGTGCAGGTTTTCGGCTTTGTAAAAATGGAGGAATGCTGCCAATAATGATACCAGCGAAGCTCCCGCATCGTTGCTGCCTAACCCGAACAATTTGCCCTCAGAAATAATAGGGCTGAACGGGTTAAGAGTATAATTGGCATTGGGTTTAACCGTATCGTGGTGCGAGTTAAGCAATAGACTGGGCTTGTTTAGGTCGTAATGTTTGTTCACAGCCCAAACATTGTTGCCTTTGCGTTTTACTTCAATGCCGCGGATTTGCATAAAATTAACTAATAAAGCGGCTGTTTTGTCTTCTTCTTTACTAAATGAAGGAATGGCTATCAGTTGTTGTAGCAACTCAACCGCTTGTGTATAAAGGTGGTGATTGTTAGTTGCTGATAAGGGTTCCTGCATGGTGGTTTTGTTGGGTTAAATAAACTAATTGTGCTGAGTGACCTATGATTACTTTTTGAACGCCTGATTGAACGGCATCAAAAGCGTTATCAAGCTTTGGCAACATACCTTGAGCTATAACGTTTTGTTGTTTTAACTCTCGGTATAAATCCAAATTGATAAACGGGATTACAGAGTTTTCGTCTTCAACATTTTGAAGCACTCCGTTTTTCTCGAAACAGTAGATTAGATGAACATTGTATAAATCAGCGAAGGCTACAGCCAATGCCGCGGCAATAGTATCGGCATTGGTATTAAGTAATTGTCCGTTGTTATCGTGTGTGATGGCAGATAAAACAGGAGTGAGACCGCCATTTAGCAAGGGTGCAAAGGCACTGGTGTTAATGCTGTCAATATCGCCGACAAATCCAAAGTCAATCTCTGGGTGCTTACGTTTATGGGCAGTAATGCAGTTGGCATCAGCACCGCTAAGACCAATGGCGTTGCATTGCAACGCCTGCAACTTGGCTACAATGTTTTTATTGGCAAGACCTGCGTACACCATCACAGCCACATCCAACATAGCAGCATCGGTAATGCGGCGACCGTTTACCATATTCACTTCAATGCCTAATTTTTGGGCAACCTGGCTGGCAATTTTACCCCCGCCGTGCACCAGAATTTTGTGCCCTTTTAGCGAGGCAAAATCGGCTAAAAACTGTTGCAATGCGGTTTCATCGTCTACTACATTGCCTCCTATTTTAACAATATAAAGCGTTTCTTTATTCATCACATTTGGGATAATAGTTGTTTTAGTACCGTTTGTGCAGCAAACAGACGGTTGTGTGCCTGTTGCAATACCAACGAGTTAGGGCCGTCAATCAACTCGTCGCTTAGTTCAACGTTACGACGCACCGGCAGACAGTGCATTATTTTAGCTTGCCGGCTGTGCAGCAAGTGTTTTTCGGTCAGCATCCAATGTTTGGCTCCGGTAATTGTTTTACCATAATCGTGGTAGCCCGACCAGTTTTTCACGTAAACAAAATCGGCATCTTCCAAGGCTTCCTCTTGTTTGTTGGTAATAGTAGCGTTGGGAGTAAACTGCTCGTTCAGCTCAAAACCTTCGGGATGGGTGATAACAAAGTCAACATAGGTTTTGCCCATCCACTGTGCAAACGAGTTGGCAACAGCTTGGGGTAAGGGCTTGATATGCGGAGCCCAAGTAAGCACCACTTTGGGCTTGCGTTCAAGTTGCCAGTTTTCCTTTATGGTGATTGCATCAGCGAAACTTTGCAACGGGTGTAATGTTGCTGATTCAAGGCTTACCACCGGTACGCCGCAGTATTTTATGAATTTGTGCAGCAATACCTCGTTGTAGTCGTCTTCTCGGTTTTTCAATGAAGGAAAACTGCGGATGCCAATAATATCACAGTACAGCCCCATTACGGCGGCAGCATCTTTAATGTGCTCAACAGTGGTGCCGTTCATTACTGCACCTTCGTTCATCTCCAACGTCCAGCCGTCTTTATCAAAGTTCATTACCATTACCTCCATACCCAAATTGGCAGCGGCCTTTTGGGTACTGAGGCGGGTACGCAGGCTGGGGTTCATAAAAATTAGCCCCAAGGTTTTGTGTTTGCCCAACTGGTTAAAGGCATACGGCTGCTTTTTCAGTTCAATAGCCTCTTGCACCAAAGCTGCCACATCGGGCACATCGTTTACGCTGATAAATTGCTTCATGGCTGCGAGAGTGTATTAGGCAATACCTGATTAAAAGCAGCTATAAATACATCAGCATCGCTTTTTGAGAGATTGAGTGCAGGCAATATTCTCAGGGTGTTTTTGTCTGACGATGAACCTGTGAAAATGCGGTGCTTAAACAATAAACCGTTGCGCACAGGGGCACAGGGCGAGTGTAGTTCAACACCAATCATCAACCCTAAACTGCGTACTTCTTTCACCGCGGGATGGTTTTTAAGGGCATTTACAATATACTCGCCAGTTTCGGCGGCTTGCTGCACAAGGTTTTCTTCTTCTATCACATCCAAAACGGCAATGGCAGCAGCACAAGCAAGGTAGTTGCCGCCAAAGGTGGTGCCCAGCATACTGTATTTAGCTTTGAATGAGGGATTGATAAGCACCCCCGCCACGGGGAAACCATTGCCCATGCCTTTGGCAACAGTAATAAGGTGAGGTTTTATACCTGCGTGTTGGTGGGCAAAAAACTTGCCCGAACGCCCGTAGCCCGATTGTACTTCATCCAAAATAAGGATAGCACCCGTTTGTTCGCACAAGGCTGACAGGTGTTGGAAAAATTCGGTGGTGGGTATTTGCACCCCGCCCACGCCTTGTATTCCCTCAATAATTACGGCGCAAACCTCATCGGTAATGTGTTGGCCGGCGGCCTCCATATCGTTGAAGGGCAGAATGGTGATATTTTCGGTTTGATTGACAGGAGCAACGATGGAAGCATCATCCGTAGCGGCTACTGCCAGCGAGGTACGACCGTGGAATGATTTGCTAAAGGCTATTATTTTCTTGCGACCGTTGTGGAATGATGCCAACTTTAAAGCGTTTTCGTTGGCTTCGGCTCCTGAATTGCAAAGGAAAAGACTGTAATCTTCGTAGCCCGACAAACGGCCTAATTTTTCAGCCAGTTCAGCCTGCATAGGCATTTTTACAGCGTTGGAGTAAAAAGCAATCCCGTTTAATTGGTCGGTTAGCTTTTTCACATAATGCGGGTGCTTGTGCCCGATGGAAATTACGGCGTGCCCTCCGTACAAATCGAGGTAGCGGTTGCCTTTATCGTCCCAAATGTAAGAGCCTTCAGCCTTTACAGGGGTTATATCAAACAGGGGATATACATCGAATAAATTCATGGGTTTTCGTTTTTTTAAAATGCTACGGGTTTAAGTTTTAGTCCTGTGGTTTCTTCCAAACCAAAAACAAGATTCATGTTTTGCACAGCCTGCCCTGATGCGCCTTTCAGCAGGTTGTCGATGATGCTGATTATCATCAGCATATCGCCGTGTTTTTCTATATGCAACAGGCATTTATTAGTATTTACTACTTGTTTCAAATCAACAGGGCGCAGGCTGATGTGTACAAACGGATGATTGTTATAATAATCATTGTACAAAGCCACAGCTTCATCTATGTTCAAGTTGCTTTGCGTGTAAGCCACCGCGTGAATGCCGCGCGTAAAATTGCCCCGCTGGGGAACAAAATTTAAGGGTGCTGTAAGCGAAGGTTGCAACTGCAACAGACTTTCGCCAATTTCGTTTAAGTGCTGGTGTTCAAATGCTTTGTACACCGAAAGGTTGTTTGCCCGCCAACTGAAATGGCTGATAGCGCTTGGCGATTGCCCCGCACCTGTTGAGCCTGTGGTAGCGTTAATGTGCACATCGGTTTGCAGCAAGCCTGCTTTTGCCAAAGGCAACAAAGCCAATTGAATGCAGGTTGCAAAACACCCGGGGTTGGCAATGTGGTAGTTGCCTATGCTTATTTGGTCGCGGTTCAGTTCGGGAAGGCCGTATATCCATTTATCGGCGGCGTTGCCCTTTAACCTGAAATCCTGACTTAAATCTATAATCTTTATGTGTGATGGAATGGTATTCGCTGCCAAAAACTTTTTACTGTCTCCATGCCCCATGCACAAAAACAGCACGTCAATATCATTGCTTAACTCACTGGCAAAAAGCAAATTCGTATCGCCCAACAAGTCAGTATGTACATGATAAATAGGTTTGCCCGCGTTGCTATTGCTGTGGGCAAACACAATTTCTACGTTGGGGTGCAACAGCAGCAAACGCAGCAACTCGCCGCCTGTATATCCTGCTGCACCTGCTATGCCTGCTTTAATTTTCTTTTCCATTTACTTGTTGATATATAGCTACCTGATTTCCGAAAATTTTAGCAAAGCCTTTCACGTCTTCGCCCGTCCAAGTATTGTTCATCTCACCGTAGCTGCCAAATTTGGCGGCCATTAAATCGTGGGGAGATTGTATACCGTTTATCATAAACCTGTGCGGGTGCAAGGTTACAAACACATCACCGCTTACGGTTTGCTGGGTATTTTGCATAAATGCCTCCATATCTCGCATAGTCGGGTCGAGGTACTGGCCTTCGTGCATCCAGTTTCCGTACCAAGCCGCCAGTTGGTCTTTCCAATACAGTTGCCATTTGGTAAGTGTATGTTTTTCAAGCGCGTGGTGCGCTTTGATGATAATTAACGGGGCTGCCGCCTCAAAACCCACTCGGCCTTTAATGCCTATAATGGTATCGCCCACGTGTACCTCTCGGCCAATACCATAGCCTGCTGCTAGTTCTTCAAGTTTCAGAATAGCATCAACAGAATTTTCAAAATTCTCACCGTTAATACCCTTTAACTCTCCTTTCGAAAAACTAAGGGTAAGGTTGGTACTTTCAGTTTTAGTTAGCGGTGTAGGGTAAGCCTCATCAGGTAAAGGTTGGTGTGAGGTTAGGGTTTCCTTCCCTCCTACTGATGTGCCCCAAAGCCCTTTGTTGATGCTATACATGGCCTTTTCAAAATTCATGGTGATACCGTATCGTTTTAAAAAGGTTAGCTCTTCCTCACGCGAAAGTTTGTTATCACGTATTGGAGTAATAATTTTTATTTCAGGGGCAAGTATATTAAACACCATATCAAACCTCACTTGGTCGTTGCCTGCACCTGTGCTGCCGTGCACAATACAATCGGCATTTATTTTTTTGGCGTACTCAGCTATGGCGATGGCCTGCACAATACGTTCGGCACTTACCGAAAGTGGGTAGGTATTGTTTTTAAGTATGTTGCCAAACACCAAAAAGCGTATCACTTTGTTATAAAAGTTCTCACGCTCATCAAGGCAGGTGTACGAGTGTACTCCCAGTTTGAAGGCGTGTTGCTCAATAGCTGCAACTTCGTCAGTATTAAAACCGCCTGTATTTACGGTTACGGCGTGCACTTCACACCCTAATATTTTATCAAGATAAACGGCGCAATAAGTGGTATCAAGTCCGCCACTAAAGGCCAAAACTGCTTTTTTCATCATTAGAATAATTTTAGTTTTTTACTTTCCTCCCTCAATTGCCTCAAAAAACTCCATTGTTTAAGGCGTAAAAGACGTTCGTATATTTTTGATTGTTTGGCAAACTCCCACATCCTGCGTTTACCTCGCTTTTTTTCTTCGGGGTTATATAGCATAGCCGTGCAAAGGCAGTTTTTACGCTCCTTGCTCATCAGTATCTCATAGTTCACACAGCTTTGGCAACCTTTCCAAAACGCTTCGTCGTCAGTTAGTTCAGAGTAGGTAACGGGTACATAGCCCAGTTCAGAGTTTATCTTCATTACCGCCAAACCGGTAGTAAGGCCAAAGATTTTTGCATCGGGGTATTTTTTGCGCGAAAGCGCAAAAATTTGCTCCTTTATCTCCCTTGCCAAACCACTTTTTCGATGTTCGGGAGCAACTATTAAACCTGAGTTGGCCACAAACTTGCCGTGTCCCCAAGTCTCTATATAGCAAAAGCCTGCCCACTCGCCTTTTTTTGTAAATGCGATTACGGCTTTCCCTTCGGTCATTTTCAGATGCAGATACTCAGGTGTACGTTTGGCTATTCCGGTACCCCTTGCTTTGGCCGATGCGGCCATTTCATCGCAAATTTGTTTTGCAAAGTGTGCATGGCGTTCCTCTGCCACACACACCACAAAGTCTTTTTTGTGCATGTAATATGTCCTAGCCCTGTTGTGTGCAAGCAAAAAATGCATAGCACAGCCAAGGCCGTTAAAATTTTTTAAAATGTATGTTTTTGAAATATTAGTCCCCGAGCGTAACGGGGCAAGAAGAAGTACCTTACGCTATCAGCGTCGGGAAATGTAAGCTATTCGGCTTTGAACAAAAACTACTCCTGAGGGAATAGAAAACAAGGATAGCAGGGCCCTAAAAGATGCAGGACTGCTAAACATAAAAGTGAACTTGTTTTTTTTCATTTTTTAATATGAATGTGTAATGCTTACTGAGGCATTTAAAAATTAGGGGGCGAATATAAATAGTTTGCACAAACAATTGTGTTAAATCTTTGTATTGATAGTGTGTTTAAGCGGGGAAAAAACATAAAGGTCTGAAAATATGGTAAGCACGTTTTCTTACTAATTTTTTAGATGAAACATGTTAAGAAACTGACAAATTTTAAGGTCAGAGTTTAAAAAATGTGTAGAAAAGTTTACAAAAAACTAACAAAACCCTTGTCGCACAGGCGTTATAGAATGTTAGAACAGGGGTAGTGATTTTATTTCATAATATGGTATAAGTTTTTACCTTTGCGCGCCGCTACCCAAACAGGTGGAAACTGTACACACAAAACCGTTTTTAGCTTTTTTTAAACGGATGCTTCGTTCAGTAAATCAAAAGGTTAGGTGATTTTCGGCATAGGCATAAGGGTTCTGTAAACACAAGTAATGGTGAATCAATGCATGGAATGATGTTTAAACAAACATCGCCCCATCGGCACCATATTGTCTTTTGGATACTTATACTAATAAAGAAAAGGTTAAACGGTTTTTGACAATAGATATGCAGATAGACGATAACGTAATGCAATACCTGCCAATAGCCCTGATGTTCATTGTAGCATTGGGTTTTGTTGCAACTACTATGCTAGTTACACACGTACTTGGCCCTAAGCATCGTTCAAAAAACAAACTTGATGCTTTTGAGTGTGGTATCGAGTCACAGGGCAATGCCCGTATCCCTTTATCAATTAAATACTTCCTGGTAGCCATTCTTTTTGTGCTGTTTGATGTGGAAGTAATCTTCATGTATCCTTGGGCTGTTAACTTCAAAGACTTAGGGACGACAGGTTTTATAGAAATGTTTTTATTCATCGGGTTTTTACTAACCGGCTTTTTTTACATCCTTAAAAAAGGCGCGTTAAAGTGGGACTAATAAGTTTATCAGGGAGTAGTAATGTCGGATATTGTTAAAATGACAAATGCACCTGCCGGCTTGGAAGGTGCAGGTTTTTTTGCCACAAACCTTGAAAAGGTAGTAGGCATGGCCCGCAAAAACTCTTTATGGCCTTTGCCCTTTGCCACATCATGCTGCGGGATTGAATTTATGGCCACCATGGGTGCGCACTACGATTTGGCCCGTTTTGGTTCTGAAAGGTTGAGTTTCTCACCACGTCAGGCTGATTTGTTGATGGTAATGGGTACCATAGCCAAAAAAATGGGACCGGTATTGCGCCAAGTGTACGAACAAATGGCCGAACCGAAATGGGTACTTAGCGTTGGTGCTTGCGCTTGCACAGGGGGTATTTTTGATACCTACAGCGTGCTGCAAGGTATCGACCGTATCATCCCTGTTGATGTTTACGTGCCGGGTTGCCCGCCCCGCCCCGAGCAAATAATAGAAGGCATATTAAAAATACAACAACTGGCCGAAAGCGAGCAGTTTGGACAAAGGAGTTCTTCGAGGTATGAAACCCTGCTGGATAGTTACGGTATTGAGTGATTTTGATGAAAACGAGCGACATTACTAAAAAGGTTTACGAAAGATTCGGATCACACATTCTTGAGGCAGAAAATGACGGAGAGTTTCTCACGTACAAAGTTGCGCCCGATAAAGTCACCGAAATGATAGAGTATTTGTATAACGAACCCGAATTGGCGTATCGTTATCTTACTACATTGTTTGCGGTGCATTATCCTGAAATATCACAGATAGTAATGCACTACCTGCTTCATAATCTTGAGAAAAACTCACGAATCCGTATCAAGGTATTTGTGGGTGATACCAATCCCGAAATTGATACACTTACCGGAATATTTTCAGCAGCTAACTGGCTGGAACGCGAAACGTATGACTTTTTCGGTGTGAAGTTTATTGGGCATCCCAACCTTAAGAGGATTTTGAATGTGGAGGATATGACTATCCACCCGTTGCGCAAAGAATACCCGCTTGAAGACCAAATGAGGGAAGATAAAAAAGACGAAATGTTTGGAAGATAATGGAGTACGCACCTGATACAAATATTGTAGCCCCTGAAGAGAAGGAGTACACCACCCTTAACTTGGGCCCCACACACCCCGCCACACACGGTATATTTCAAAATGTACTGAAAATGGACGGGGAAATAATTGTTGATGCCGAGCCTACCATCGGGTACATACACCGTGCTTTTGAAAAACTGGCCGAACGCAGGCCGTTTTATCAGATTACACCGATAACCGACCGTATGAACTACTGCTCATCACCCATTAACAACATGGGCTGGCACATGACGGTAGAAAAGCTGATAAAGGCAGAGATACCCAAAAGGGTAGATTATATGCGGGTGATAATTATGGAGTTGGCCCGCCTTGCCGACCATATTGTGTGTAATAGTGTAATAGGTGTGGATACAGGAGCCCTTACCGGCTTTGTGTACATGTTTCAGGAGCGGGAGAAAATTTACGAGATATACGAAGAGATTTGCGGCGCGCGCCTTACTACCAACATTGGTCGTATAGGAGGTTTTGAACGCGATTTTCCGCAAAAGGCTTGGGATAAAATAAACAAGTTTGTAGAGGAGTTTCCCAAAGTGCTGAAAGAGTTTAGTGCTTTGTTGGAGCGTAACCGAATTTTTATGGACCGTACCATCGGTTGCGGGCCAATATCAGCCGAAAGAGCACTTAACTACGGTTTTTCAGGTCCTAATCTGAGGGCAGCAGGCGTAGATTATGATGTACGTGTAATGAACCCGTACTCATCTTACCAAGATTTTGATTTCATTATTCCTGTGGGTACACAGGGAGATACATACGACCGTTTTATGGTGCGCCAGCAAGAAATGTGGGAGAGTGTGAGCATCATTAAACAAGCATTGGCAAAAATGCCAAAGGAAAACATCTTTCATGCCGACATTCCTGATTTTTACCTGCCTCCCAAAGAGATGGTATATAACAATATGGAAGCACTCATCTATCACTTTAAAATAGTGATGGGCGAAACCGATGTGCCTAAAGGTGAAGTTTACCACAGTGTAGAAGGCGGCAATGGCGAACTTGGTTTTTACTTGGTGAGCGATGGTGGCCGTACCCCTTACAGGCTGCACTTGCGCAGGCCATGTTTTATCTATTATCAGGCATATCCTGAAATGATAAAAGGCTCAATGCTGAGTGATGCCATTTTAACCATGAGCAGCATGAATGTGATTGCTGGCGAATTGGATGCATAAAGAAAACAAACATTAACAAGCTGATACAGCGAGTATATGGAAACTGTTCAAGAGAACGTGCAATTTTCTGAGGAAACCTTAAGGGTGATCGGAAAAATTATTAAAAGATACCCTGAGGGCAAACAAAAATCTGCCTTGCTGCCGGTATTGCATTTAGCACAAGCCGAGTTTGGCGGTTGGCTTAGCGCTCCCGTAATGGAGTACGTAGCCCGCATGCTGCACATTAAACCTGTGGAAGTATTTGAGGTAGCCTCTTTCTACACCATGTTCAATTTAGAACCTGTAGGAAAGTGTGTACTTGAAGTATGCCGTACAGGTCCTTGCTGGTTGATGGGTGCCGAAGACATTATTACACACATAGAAAACAAGCTGAACATAAAAGCGGGTGAAACTACAGCCGACGGAATGTTTACGCTAAAAACCGTGGAGTGTATGGCATCGTGCGGTACTGCGCCGATGTTGCAAATGGGCGACCACTATTACGAAAATCTTGATAACAACAAGGTTGACGAGTTACTTGAAAAGTTTAAAAATTCTCATCAATAAGAACAATGGGAAGAAAACTGCTTTTAGATAAATTAGACATACCAGGTATCAATACCTTTCAGGTATACAGGCAAAACGGCGGCTACAGCTCGGTAGAAAAAGCACTGAAAACCATGACGCCCGAAGAAGTAACCGAAGAGGTGAAAAAATCAGGCCTTAGGGGTAGGGGTGGTGCAGGTTTCCCTATGGGTATGAAGTGGAGTTTTATTGATAAAAAATCTGATAAGCCCCGCTACCTTATTGTAAATGCTGACGAAAGTGAACCCGGTACGTTTAAAGACCGTACATTGTTGGATAAACTGCCCCACTTACTGATAGAGGGAATGATTTCTGCCAGCTATGCGTTGGGTGCAAACACCAGCTACATATATATGCGCGGAGAATTCCGCTGGATATTCCCCAAACTTGAGGCTGCCATTGATGAAGCGTATGCCGCAGGGTTTTTAGGAAAGAACATTTTAGGCACTGATTATTCATTGGATATATACGTACAACCCGGTGGTGGTGCATATATCTGTGGTGAAGAAACGGCCCTTATAGAATCACTTGAAGGTAAACGCGGTAACCCGCGCATCAAACCTCCGTTTCCTGCTGTATCGGGATTGTGGGGTTGCCCAACCGTGGTTAACAACGTAGAATCTATAGCTACCGTTCCGGCCATACTAAACATGACCGGTGATGAGTATGCAAAAATCGGCATCGGGCGCAGTACCGGTACCAAGCTAATATCAGCTTGCGGCCATATTAATAAACCCGGTGTGTACGAGATAGAAATGGGCTTGCCCGTTGAAGAATTTATCTACTCAGACGAGTATTGCGGCGGTATCCGCAACAACCGCAAACTAAAAGCGGTAGTAGCCGGAGGTTCTTCAGTTCCCATTCTTCCTGCCGATTTAATATTAAAAACAGCCAACGGCGAACCCCGTTTAATGACTTACGAATCATTGTCAGACGGAGGTTTTGTATCGGGAACCATGCTAGGTTCTGGCGGTTTTATTGTAATGGACGAAACTACTTGTATCGTTCGCAACTTGTGGAACTTTACGCGTTTTTACCACCACGAATCGTGTGGGCAGTGCAGCCCCTGTCGCGAAGGAACCTCGTGGATGGAAAAGGTATTGCACAAGATTGAATCAGGTCATGGTAAAATGAGTGATATAGACCTATTGGTTAATGTTGCCAAAAATATAGAGGGTAATACCATTTGTCCGTTGGGTGATGCGGCTGCATGGCCTGTGGCAAGTGCCATCCGCCACTTTAGGGAAGAGTTTGAGTACCATGTACTAAACCCCGATAAAGTGAAAAACCCTAAACACTTTGAACTTGAGCCGTTCACACCCAGTTTAAAACCTGTTGAACCTCAAACATTAGAAACAGTTAACTAAGCCGTTTTAACGGTTTAAAGAGATGTTATGGCAAAAATAACCATAGACGGTATAGAAACAGAAGTGCCCAACGGCACTACCATATTAAACGCCGCACGGCAAATAGGCGGGGAGATTGTTCCTCCCGCTATGTGCTACTACTCATCATTAAAAGGCAGTGGTGGTAAGTGCAGGGTGTGTTTGGTAAAGGTGGAGCAAGGCAGCACAGCCGACCCCCGTCCCATGCCCAAACTGGTAGCTTCATGCTCAACACAGGTGCAAGACGGTATGGTGGTATCAAACATCACCAACAAAGAGGTGTTGGATGCCCGCTCAGCAGTGGTTGAATTTTTATTGATAAACCACCCCTTGGATTGCCCCGTTTGCGACCAAGCAGGCGAGTGTGATTTGCAAAACCTTGCTTACGAACACGGTGCTGCCGTTACACGTTACGAAGAAGAACGCCGCACGTTTGACAAGATTGATATCGGCGATAAGATTAAGCTGCACATGACGCGTTGCATACTTTGCTACCGCTGTACGTATGTGGGCGACCAATTAACGGGCGAACGTGTGCACGGGGTGATGAACCGCGGCGATAGGGCTGAAATAAGCACTTACGTTAAAAATAACATTGAGAACGATTTTTCGGGCAACATGATTGATGTGTGTCCTGTAGGCGCACTTACCGATAATACGTTTAGGTTTAAAAGCAGGGTATGGTTTACCAAACCGTTGGATGCACACAGGGATTGCCCCAAGTGCAGCGGTAAGGTGGTACTTTGGACTAAAGACCAAGAGGTGTTGCGCGTATCAGCACGCAAAGATAAATACGGTGAGGTACACGAGTTTATTTGCAACGAGTGCCGTTTTGAGCATAAAAATATGCAAGACTGGGTAGTTGAAGGCCCACGCCATATCGACCGAGGTAGCGTTATCTCACAAAACCATTATGAATTGTCTGACCTTGAAAAACTGCAAGCTGATGTTGAACGTCAGGTGAAGTTTCAAGGCGGTAAAGATTTACACAAGCACGACGACGTAAAAAAACTGGACTAAGGAAGAAACTGCATAATGGAAGCATTTATCATATATAAGCTCATATTAGTAGTAGCGGTGTTTGGCATCACATTGCTGATAGCCATGTACTCTACCTATGCCGAGCGTAAAGTAGCTGCATTTATACAAGACAGGGTAGGCCCTAACAGGGCAGGACCTTTGGGCATTTTGCAACCGCTTGCCGATGGGGTGAAGATGTTTATGAAGGAGGAGATTATCCCCGTGGCATCAAACAGGTGGTTGTTTGTGTTAGGACCTTGTATTGCCATGTTAACCGCATTAATGACGGGAGTAGTAGTGCCTTGGGGCAATACCATTACCATTGCAGGACAAGAATACTCGCTACAGATAACCGATATAAACATAGGCTTGTTATACCTTTTTGGAGTAGTTTCTATAGGGGTGTACGGTATTATGATAGGCGGTTGGGCATCAAACAACAAGTTTTCGTTGTTGGGTGCTATACGTGCCTCAGCCCAAATGATTTCATACGAGATTGCGATGGGATTCTCAATCATTGCATTAGTAATGATGACAGGAACATTGAGCATGAAGGAAATCTCTGTAATGCAAGACGGTGGTGTTGGCGGTGATTGGAATTTTTGGAACATTGTGTACCAGCCTATCGGCTTTATCATCTTTTTGGTATGTGCATTTGCTGAGTGTAATCGTACTCCGTTTGACCTTGCTGAATGCGAAACTGAATTGGTAGGCGGTTACCACACTGAGTACAGCAGTATGAAGCTGGGTTTCTACCTGTTTGCAGAGTACATCAACATGTTCATATCGTCGGCAGTTATTTCAACCTTGTATTTTGGCGGATATAACTTCCCCTTTATGCATGATTTGGGTTTATCGGCCAATTGGATTACCATTTTGGGTACCATCGCCCTGTTCCTAAAAATCTTCTTCTTTATTTTCTTCTTCATGTGGATTCGTTGGACCATTCCACGGTTCCGTTACGACCAGTTAATGAATTTGGGTTGGAAGTCGCTAATTCCCTTGTCAATACTGAACATTGGAATAACAGGTATAATACTAATGATCACCGGAAAATAGTAAGGATTATAAAATGTTAACAAACCGTTCGAAAGTAGTATCAGATAAGAAAATGTCTTTCAGTGAAAGGCTGTATCTGCCTGCTGTAATAAAAGGGCTTGGCATTACCCTAAAACATTTTCTGAGCAAAAAAAACACCATCAGCTACCCTGAACAAAAAAGGGAAGTAAGCCCGATATGGAGGGGACAGCACGTATTGAAACGCGACGAAAAGGGTGCAGAACGTTGCACCGCTTGCGGACTATGCGCAGTATCGTGCCCTGCCGAGGCGATTACCATGACTGCCGGTGAGCGCAAAAAAGGGGAGGAGAACCTATACAGAGAAGAGAAGTATGCAACTACCTATGAGATTAATATGTTGCGCTGTATTTTTTGCGGGCTTTGCGAAGAGGCTTGCCCCAAAGAGGCCATCTTTTTAACGGATAGGATAGTGAATACCGATTTTGGTCGTGAGGGATTTATATACGGTAAAGACAAGCTGGTAGAGCCTGTTGACCAACGTATTGACGTAACCAAACGCCAAACCCCTGCGGTACTTGATTTTAAAACACACAAAAACTACAGCCACAACCGATAGACCAGTACATGACGGAATACATTTTTTATTTTCTTTCGTTTCTTGCACTTATGAGTGCGGTGATGGTAGTTGCCAGTAAAAACCCCGTACACAGCGTTTTATACCTTATTATCACCTTTTTTGCCATAGCAGGACATTATGTGCTGCTTAATGCACAGTTTTTAGCTGCCGTGCACGTAATAGTGTACGCAGGAGCCATTATGGTGTTGTTCCTGTATGTGATAATGCTGCTGAACCTTAACAAAGATGCAGAACCCCACAAAAGCAACCTTATAAAGTTTGCGGCTGTGGTATCGGGCGGTATTATGCTTACCGTGTTAGTTGCTGCCCTTAAAGGGGTGGATAGCCAAATGGCAATTACAGGCAGCGAGCGCAATATAGGCTTAGTGAAAAACTTAGGTAACATACTGTTTACCGAATATCTTTTCCCTTTTGAAGTATCGTCAGTGCTGTTTCTTGCCGCAATGGTGGGCGCAGTAATGTTGGGCAAAAACGAACCGAAACAATGAACGAAACCGCAGTAATATCAGTAAACTCATACATATACCTTAGTGCAGCCTTGTTTTCAATAGGTGTGGCAGGGGTACTGTTCAGAAGGAATATTATCATCATTTTTATGTGCATTGAGTTAATGCTTAACTCGGTGAACCTGCTGCTAACAGCGTTTTCAAACTATTTTAACGACGGCTCTGCACAAGTGTTTGTGTTTTTTGTGATGGCCGTTGCGGCAGCAGAAGTAGCAGTAGGTTTGGCAATACTGGTGATGATTTTTAAAAATATAGGCACTACCGATGTGAATTTTTTGAGTCGCATGAAATGGTAGTTATTACAAACAAATACACGATTTAAAGGTAAGAATAAGGTAAGATATGAAAGAATTGGTAGGGCTGGTGCCACTTTTCCCCTTGCTGGGCTTTATAATGATTGGGTTGTTGGGCAAACGCCTCCCCAAATCAGTTGCCGGCATTTTGGCATCGCTGTTAGTACTGGCTTCCTTTGGAGTTTCCTTAGGCATTTTTATTGAGTTGAGCAGCGGCAATCCTGCCTCTCATACCTTGTTACTTTTCGACTGGATTTCAGCAGGTTCGGTAAATATCTCATTATCGTTTTTAGTTGACCCGCTTTCGTCATTATTCCTGTTAATTATCACAGGCATAGGCTTTCTCATCCATATCTACTCAATAGGTTATATGA
This sequence comes from Bacteroidota bacterium, assembly GCA_008933805.1. Lineage (NCBI taxonomy): Bacteria > Pseudomonadati > Bacteroidota > Bacteroidota bacterium. The sequence goes on along the minus strand of WBUH01000023.1, from coordinate 28,639 downwards.
AAGAAGACGAAGGTTTCAACCGCTTCTTCTCTTACCTTAACCTGTTTGTGTTCTTTATGCTGTTGTTGGTATTGGGCGCAAACTATCTGGTGATGTTTGTAGGCTGGGAAGGGGTAGGCTTGTGTTCTTACCTGTTGATTGGTTTCTGGTTTAAAAACCCCGAATACAGCAAAGCAGCTAATAAAGCCTTTATAATGAACCGTATTGGCGATTTGGGCTTTTTGTTGGGTATATTCTTGTTGTTCAGCAACTTTAACAGCTTTGATTACGCCACTATATTCAGTCAGGCAAGCCGTTTCAGTTTTGATGACCCACAGGTGATTTTAATTACTGCGCTACTGTTTATAGGTGCAATGGGTAAAAGTGCCCAAGTGCCTTTGTACACTTGGCTACCCGATGCGATGGCAGGCCCTACGCCCGTATCGGCATTGATACACGCAGCAACCATGGTTACCGCAGGTATTTACATGATTTGCCGCAGCAATATCCTATACACCTTAGCTCCGTTTACCCTTGAAATTATTAGTGTGGTAGGTCTTGTAACTGCCCTGATAGCTGCCATTATCGCTCTCACCCAAAACGATATTAAAAAGGTATTGGCCTACTCAACCGTTAGCCAGTTAGGACTAATGTTCTTAGCATTGGGTACAGGCTCTTACGCCACAGGCGTATTTCACGTTACCACCCACGCATTCTTCAAAGCCTTGTTGTTTTTGGGCGCAGGTAGTGTAATCCACGCCATGAGCGGCGAGCAAGACATTCGCAACATGGGTGGTTTGCGCAAGTACCTGCCCGTTACTTATGCGGTATTCTTAATTGCTACTTTGGCCATTTCGGGTATTCCGCCGTTTGCAGGGTTCTTCTCAAAAGATGAAATTTTAGCCCACGCCTTTGCCCATAACAAAGTTTATTGGGTATTGGGTTTAGCGGTATCGTTGTGTACAGCGTTTTATATGTTCCGTTTGTTCTTCTTAACCTTCTCAGGAGGTTTCAGGGGAACACACGAACAAGAACACCACTTGCACGAATCACCCGCTGTAATGACCTTGCCTTTGATTGTTCTGGCCATCCTTTCGGTGGTAGGCGGTTTTATGGGCATCCCTGAGATTTTCCATTTCGACCACGCACTAAACGGATTCCTTGAACCGGTATTTGCAGCTTCGCACGCTTTGGTGCACCACGCTGCCCCCGACCATAGCACCGAGTGGATGCTGATGGGCATAACAGTAGCCTTGGTGATTGTAACCATCGGCATAGCTTGGTTTAAGTACGGTACAAAAAAACAAGTACCTGCTGCCGAAGGAACTGCTTTATCACCTTTGCACAAGCTGTCGTACAATAAGTTTTATGTGGATGAGCTATACAACACAGCAATAGTGAAACCCCTTGCATGGTTTTCTGCCAACGTGTTGCGCTTTATTGAGGTGAATGTGATTGATAACTTGGTGAACCTGAGCGGACGCATTGTTGAAATTGGTGGCCGCGGACTAAAGCTGGTACAGCAAGGAAGCATCGGCTTCTACATCTTTATGATGGTGCTGGCGATTATTGTTTTACTATTAACCCCTTCTTTTATATAGGTAGATGTTAACTGCAATTTTGATATTCCTGCCCTTGTTGGCATCTGTATTAGTACTTGCCCTAAAGCCTGCACAGGCAAGGGTAGCTGCCCTGATTATTGCATTAGCAGAGTTAGTGGTATCGTTAGTAGCCTATACGCAATTTAACCCTGCCGATACATCGGCTTTTAGCATAGCAACTCCTTGGATTGCCCAATTGGGTATCAACTTTAATATTGGGATGGATGGCACCGGCCTTGTGTTGGTGTTACTGGCAACCGTGCTAACTCCGTTTATCATTCTATCATCTTTTACCGGTAATACTGAACGTCCGGCCTTGTTTTACTTCCTTATTTTGGTAATGCAAGCCGCTATGATTGGCGTTTTTGTGGCCGAAGACGGGTTCTTGTTCTATATATTCTGGGAAATGGCGCTTATCCCCATTTACTTCATCTGTTTGTTGTGGGGCGGTGCACAAAGGGTGCGTGTAACCTTAAAATTCTTTATTTATACCCTTGCAGGCAGTTTATTTATGCTGATAGGGTTGATATACCTGTACCTGCAAACACCCGACGAACACTCGTTCAGTATGCAAGCGTTGTACGAGGCAGGCAAAAGCTTGGATGCCGTTAGTCAGTCGTGGGTATTTTGGGCGTTGTTTGTGGCATTTGCCATAAAAATGCCTGTGTTCCCTTTCCACACATGGCAGCCCGATACCTATTTTGAAGCTCCTGCACAGGGTACGATGTTGCTTTCGGGCATCATGCTTAAAATGGGGGTGTTTGGCGTAATCCGTTGGTTATTGCCCGTTGTTCCGCAAGGAGTAGCGCAATGGTCGTACGTGGCGGTTATTCTTTCCGTAATCGGAGTGGTGTATGCCTCGTTTTTAGCCATCGTACAAAAAGATATTAAACGTTTGATAGCCTACTCGTCTATCGCCCACGTGGGGCTTATATCGGCGGGTATATTCACTCAAAACAGTGCTGCCGTGCAAGGGGCTGTCATACAAATGTTCAGCCACGGTATTATTGTTTTCGGGTTGTTTTACATTGTTGAGATAATACAAACCCGCACAGGTACTACCCAAATTGATGAATTGGGCGGAATAAGGAGCGTAGCACCCAAACTGGCTACGTTGTTTATGGTGATTATGTTTGGCTCGGTAGCACTACCTTTTACCAGTGGTTTTGTGGGCGAGTTTTTATTGCTGAACGGACTATTCCAATACCAGCCTTGGTTATCAGCCGTGGCAGGATTATCGGTTATTTTGGGAGCAATTTATATGCTGAATGCCTACCGCAAATCAACCTTGGGCGAAACCAATACAGTTACCCAAAGTATTATTGATTTAAGTACGGTAGAAAAAGTGGTATTGATACCCTTGTGCCTTTTGATAGTGGTGATTGGTATTTACCCCGCACCCTTGCTTGATTTGAGCCAAACCGCAGCGCAAAACCTGCTGCAAATTGTTGAATTGTATAAATAAACCTGCGATTACTAAGAGATGAATGCCATTTATATATTAACGGGAGTAGGGGTGCTTTCCCTTCTTTCAGAGATATTAAATTTTAAAAAATACATCGTTTGGCTGGCTGTTTTAGGGCTGGTAGCAACGTTAGTATTCACAGTAGCCGATTGGGGTACAAGCATCCGTTATTTTAACGATATGGTGTATTTTGATAACTACGCCGTAGCGTTCTCTGCACTGTTGGCTGGGGTGGGTTTATTATGGCTGTTATTATCTAAAAGGTTCTTTGAGAGCAACTACCACGTAACCGATTACACCGCGTTGGTGGTGTTTGCGTTGGTAGGAGCCGTGCTGATGGTTTCTTTCAGCAATATGGTGGTATTGTTTATCGGCATCGAGATTATTTCGCTATCCATGTATGTGATGGCAGGTAGCCGCAAAAACGACTTATTATCCAACGAAGCGGCACTTAAATACTTTCTGTTGGGTTCATTTGCCACCGGCTTTTTGTTGTTTGGTATTGCATTGGTGTACGGTGCTTCAGGTTCGTTTTACCTGGCAGAAATTGCCCAATACAGTGCTACTATGCAACCGCCCGTGTTTTATTATACAGGCATTGTTTTGATATTTATTGCCCTTGCGTTTAAAGTATCGGCAGTACCGTTCCATTTCTGGGCACCCGATGTATACCAAGGGGCTCCTGTTTCAGTAACTTCTTACATGGCAACCATTGTAAAAACTGCTGCTTTTGCGGCGTTTTTCAGGTTGTTTTACACTGCCTTTGCGGGCAACAGCGATGTATGGTGGTTGGCACTAAGCATTATTACTGTGCTTACGCTAGCAGTGGGTAACATCATCGCCGTACAACAAACCAACGCAAAACGTTTATTGGCCTATTCAAGCCTTGCCCACGCAGGGTATTTGCTAATGGCGTTGATGATACTGAACTCGTATTCAGCCGGTGCTATATTGTACTATGCAGCATCTTATTCGTTGGCTACCTTGTTGTCATTCTTTGTGCTTGATAAAGTAAACGAGCACACCAAAACCAATGATATTGGCGGTTTTAAAGGCTTGTACAAGAAAAGCCCGTTGTTGGCTTTTGTGTTGGTACTTTCATTGCTATCATTGGCGGGTATTCCTCCAATGGCGGGTTTCTTTGCCAAATACTACTTGTTTGCTGCTGCTCTTAAATCAGGGTTATTGTGGTTGGTAATAACAGGGGTTGTGGCCTCACTTATCTCCATCATCTATTACTTTAAAGTAGTAGCGGCCGCCTTCTCTCAACCCGATGAAACCGAAGTTACTCCAATACCTGTTCCTGCCTTTCAAAAGGTGGTTATTGTATTAATGGCGCTGGGTTTAATAGCCTTGGGTATATTGCCCAACCTTGTGTTCGGACTTATTTAGTCCTTTACAGGGGTGACGCTAAAGCATTTATTTTCTTCAATAGGGGAGAACCCTATTGAATCCTATTCTGTTAACAGCGTGCACGCACATTGCCTAGCTGTGCTTTAATATTGCTGTATAGCAAAGATTAACTTCTTACTGATGCTGATAATGGATGTAATGTGCTTCGCTGAATTAAAGCGAGGTGATTTTGGTAATGCGTTTTCGGCCCTCTCTTTTTAACGGCCACATTCCAAACCCGGTACTTTTGGTATAAAAGATATAGATAATATCCTCGTTAGAGAGTTCTTTTTGATGTAAAAATCCTTGAAGATGTTTCACAACATCCTCAAGGATTTTATTATTTAATAGCAATAAATCGGGGGTACTAAAAGTAGGGTCAGCTATGGTACATAGCGCATCAAGAATACCTTGTTTAAGCGCGGGGTCTTTAATTTTATTATAAACCAATACGTCCACCGCTATACTTTTAGTTCATGATTGTGTTTAGTGTGAAGCTGCTACTTGCAATTCAGTATCGTCAGCAGCAAGTTTTTTCCTTTTGCCCCTGCCCATTCTTTCTTTTAGTTTATCCACTATGTAGTATATGGTAGGTACAACTAATAAAGTAAGCAACAGCGAACTAGTTAAGCCGCCTATAATCACCCAAGCCATACCTGATTTAACCTCAGCACCCGCACTTTGTGATAATGCCAGTGGCATCATACCTACAATCATTGCTATGGTTGTCATCAAAATAGGGCGGAAACGTTCGCGGCCTGCATCAATAAGTGCTTCAATCAGCGATGCACCTTCTGCTTTTCGTTGGTTGGTAAAGTCAACCAGCAGAATACCGTTTTTGGCCACCAAGCCCATTAGCATAATCAAACCAATCATTGCAAAAATGGTAAGGTCGTTCATGGTAAGTGCCAATGCTAAGAAGGCACCAATCATTGCCAGCGGCAAAGCAAATAATACTACAAAAGGATAAATGGTGTTTTCATACAAGGCCACCATAATAAGGTACACCAGTAATATACCAAGACCCAAAGCACCTAAAAGACTGCCGAATGATTTTGATTGGTTTTCAAGCGTACCGATATAGTGCCATGTTACTCCTGAAGGAAGGTCTAAAGCATTAATGCCTTTAGTTAGTTCAGTTCCCACTGTACCTACCGAACGACCAATTACAGATGCGTTGATGTTGATGGATGATAAACGGTCCATACGTTCCAAAGCAGTTTCGCCAAGGTCTTCTTTAATATCAGCAAACTGAGATAACTCAAACGATAAGCCTTGTGAGTTTTTAAAGCGCAGTTTACGCACGTCGTTCACATCGGTTTTATCAAACTCATCCGATTGAATCATAATGTCGTACTCGTTGCCGTTGCTCCTGAATTTTGTTTGGTCGTTACCCCTGAAGGCAGTCGAAATTGCTGCACCTACTTCGGAAGCATTGATACCCAACAACGCCATTTTTTCGCGGTTCAGGTTAATTTCAAGCTGTGGTTTTGGGTCGGCAGTGCTATACTTAACGTATTGAGTACCGGGAGTTTTTGTTACCAAATCTTTTATTTTGGCAGCTGCCTCACGCACTTGCTCGCGGTTGTTGGCCTTAATGGCAATTTGCACATCGGGTTGGTTGCCGCCGCCTGTAATACCAATTGGAGTTATGGTTGTTTTAACACCGGGTATGGTGCTAATTAACTTTTTCATACGTAAGCCAAACTCGTCGGTTGATATGCTTCTTTCTTTTCTGTCCTTCAGAGTCACGTTCAAATCAGCTACGTTACTGTTGCTTGAAGTAGCCACCCCTGTAGTTGAGTAACCGATATTAGAAAACACATTTACCACCTCAGGCTGCTTGAACAAAATTTCTTCAATCTGCCTGCTTACAAGATTGGTTTGGTATACGGATGTTTGGGGAGCAAGTTCAATGTGGATGCTCAACTCGCCTCTATCACTGGGTGATATAAATGCACTACCGATAAAGCCGCCTGCAACCAAACCAAAAGAACCAAAGAATAATACCAATGTACCGCCCAATACCCAACGCTTATGGCTCAACGCCCATTTAAGTATATTGGTGTAACCTTCGCGCAGGCTGGTGATTATGTTCTCAAACCAGATATTCACTTTTCCCCAAAGGGTTTTGGGATTTAGGTGCTGTACTTTACCAAAGTGAGCAGCCAACATAGGGGTTACGGTAAAACATACCAAAAGACTCATTAATGTTGAGCAAACCACCACTAATGCAAACTCACGGAGAATGTTACCAATCAACCCGCCTGAGAGTGCCAAAGGAACAAACACCACTACGTCAACCAGTGTAATAGCTATCGCTGTAAAACCAATTTCCGAGCGACCGTCAATGGCTGCCGTGCGTCGGTCTTTACCCATCTCCATGTGGCGCATGATGTTTTCAAGAATTACTATCGAGTCGTCAACCAGAATACCCACCACCAGCGAAAGTGCCATAAGGGTCATAAGGTTTAATGACATACCCAACAGGTTCATAAAGATAAATGTAGGTATCATTGAAGCCGGAAGGGCTACCAGTACGAACATCGCACTACGACCACTGTGCAGGAAGAACAACATTACCAAAGCCACAATCACCACAGCTATAAACAAGTCGTCAATTACTGCTTCGGCTGATTCAAGTGTGTACACCGATTGGTCGCCGGCAATAGCAAATTTCAGGTCGATATTGCTGTGTGTTTTTTCAATAGCAGCAATTTTCTCTTTTACCAGTTTGCTCACCTCAACTGCGTTCGCATCGCTTTGCTTTAAAATTTGCACACCCAACGATGGCACACCGTTAAAGTGGTTAATGGCCGTTACTTTGGTTTGTGCATCCACTACTTCGGCGATATCCTTTACATATACCTTGCTGCCGTTTGTGTACTGCGCTACAACCAATTCACGCAATTGATTGGAGTTGTTAAACTTGGCATCGTATTTTATAGAATATTCAGTTGCGGTGGTTTGTACGTTACCTGCCGGTGAAGAAAGGCTGGCCGAACTGATAACATTGGTTACTTGTGAAATGGTAAGATTATAAGCCGCCAATTTTTCGCGGTTGATGTTTACTTTAATCTCACGCTCATTTCCGCCTACAAGACCAACCTGACCCACCCCCTCAACGTTGGCAAGCTGCGGAGATACTTGGTTATCGATAATGTCGTACAATTCCGATGGGCTGGCTTTGGCTGTAACACTCATCCTGAGCACCGGAAAATCATCAGTTGAAAATTTATTCACCACAGGGTTATCGATACCTTGGGGAAGCGTTACCAATATTTGGTTCACTTTCCGCTGTGCATCGTTCAACGCACGGTTCACATCCATCCCGTCTTTTAGTGTAATAGTAACAATTGAGGCTCCTTCTTGTGATGACGAGGTGATACGGTCAACCCCTTCTAATGATGATACAGCATCTTCTATTTTACGTGTTACCACGTTTTCAATCTCCTCTGCCGAGGCCCCGCGATAGCTGGTAATTACAGTAACCACATTGGCATCAAACTTGGGCAACAAGTTGTAGTTAAGTGCCCTGTAGCTGATGTACCCGAAAAGGATAAGGGTTACAAAAATTACTGTTATCAGCAGCGGCCTGTTTATGGCTAATTCTGCAAGTCTTTTCATTTTAAAAATCTCCGTTAAATGTTACTTAACAATGCGCACAGGGGTACCTTCAGCAAGGTTTATCTGGCCGTTTACTACCACTTGTTCTCCGCTTTTTAATCCGGCAATTACCTCAATGTTTGCTCCTAAGTCTTTACCTACGGTAAGTTTGCGTGCCACAGCTTTGCCGTTTTGTACTACATAAACGTATGGGTTCTTCATGCTTTCAACCAATGCCGAGCGAGGTATTTGCAATGCTTGTCCCGCACCTTGGTGAATAAAATCAGCATACACAAACGTTCCTGCTTTTAGCGGGTGTGAGCTTGAATTAGGCAATTCAATTTGTACTTGGTAGTTGTGGGCGGCATCACCTTGTTGGCTCACAAAAATTACCTTACCGTCAAAAGTTTTGCCCGAATATAAATCGGTAGTAATGGTTACCTTTTGTCCCAGGCTAATAGTATATGCGTCGTTTTCGCTTACCTGCACATCTACCTTTAATTTTGATACATTTACTACCTTACCCAACACAGTACCGGGGTTCACAAATTCACCTGCCTCAACGTTTTTCACAGTTACTTGCCCGCTTATTGGAGCTTTTACCATGTTATCGGCAATTTGCTTTTTAATTTGGCCTATTTGGTTGGTGGCATTATCAAGGTTGAATTTAATGTCTTGTAAGTTGGTTTCAGTGGTAGCTTCACCTGCCAATAGTTTACTGTAACGGTCGTAATCGCGTTGCAGTTTTTGTTGTTGCAGTTGTGCGGCTTCAAGTTTTAGGTTTAGCAATGTGTTATCGGTTTGGGCAATTACTTGTCCGGTTTGAACGTTGCTGCCTAAATCAAAGTTTACTGATTGTAAATTACCCGATGCCGATGAGGTAATGTTTGCTTCGCTATAAGGAATAAGCGTACCTGTTTTTACCAAGTTACCTTCTATTTTTTCAAGCTTTGCTGATACAACGTTCACGGGTATTTCTATTGAGGCATCTACAGAAACTGATTTCTTCTCTTCAATCTTGCGTTTATTTCCTGCCAACTTCACCACTATTAATGATATAAGAACCAAAGCGGCTAGTGCTATCAAAAGTTTCTTTTTCATCTGTTTATATGCTGTTATGTGTTATTATAATTTATTGTAATACTGTTCAAGGCTGCCGTTGCTTTGCTCAAGGTCAAGCTGGGTCAGGTAAAAATTTATTAATGAAACGATGTAATTGTTCTGGGCATCGCGGTACGATGTTTCTGCATTCAGCAACTCACTTAGCGATGCTACCCCTTCTTTGTATTGTAAGCTCACATTGTCGTACACCTCGGCAGCAAGCTCCACGTTTTCTTTGTTGGTAGTAAGTGTGCTTTGCGCTTGTTTAAATTGCGCTACCGCATTTTGGTATTTAAGGCTTTGGCCGGCTTTGTTTATTTCCAGATTCAGTTTGGCATTGTCTCGGTCGATAATTGCCTGCCTGTATTGAGAGGTACGTTTAAACCCGTCGAAAACCTTCCATGATAACCGTATACCAATTGTTGAGTAATCAAACTGGCGGTTGATAATATCAGAAGGCTGTTTTCCAAAACCATTTAGTCCGTACCTGCCGAATGCTGAAATTGTAGGAATACTTTGCATACGGATGGATTGCGCGTTGATATCGTATAACTGGATTTGTTTTTCCTGTAGCTTGTAATCAGTAGTGTTGGCTACATTAAACTCTGCCAGGGTAGTAATTTGCGGTGCATTTTGCAACCAACGGCCGGTATCGCTTAATACTAATGAATCGTTGGTATAAAGTCCCATCGAGTTTTTTAACCCGTTATAAGCCAGTTGCAAGTTGTTTTGCACTACTGATATTTGTGCAAGCACATTGTTTAGGCCCACCTGTACTTGTTTCACATCCACCTTTTTAGCAACCCCTGCTGAAGCTTGCAATTTGGCAACCTCAAGCAATTTTTCTGTACGCTCTTTGTTTCCGTTTAGCAACTCTAATTGCTTGTAAATTGTGATTACCTGAAAATACGAGCTTGATACGTTGTAGATAAGAAGTTCTTTAGCTTGTTCAGCAGTTAGGTTGGCGATTTCCTGATTGGGTTTGTTGGCCTTTAAACCTGTAAGTAACGATTGGTTATAAATCTGTTGCTCAACTTGCGCGGTGGCTGTGCTGGTTAGTTTATTCCCGAATGTAAGTTTTGTTTCGTTGGGGAATAGGGGAGGACTGGCAGGTATAACATTGGTTTGCAGCTTTAAGTTATTGTTTAAATCGCCGTTTACCGATACCTGTGGCAAATACCCCGATAATGCTTCACGCGAGGCTTGTTGTGCCTTCTCAATTTTGTTTTGCGCAACATTAATCGACGGGTGATTTTTGAGGCTAAAATCAATACACTCCTTTAAACTGAGCGTTTTTTGGGCATTTGCAACACCACCTGTAAGTGCTACAATAATACCAACGAGCAGAAATTTGGTTGCACCAAACATTGGTGACTTATCAACTATTGACATATCAACTATTTAGGTTTTAAAAAAATGGTTTTCTATTATTTTTCAAGCTTATCAGCTATTTCTTTAATGTGTACCAGTGCTTCGTTACGTTCTTCTTCGCTAAGAACAGCAAAGGTTTGGAGTTCAGCCTGTTTAAACAGGATTTTTATCCTTTTGGCAATAAATTTACCTTCTTCGGTCAGGTAAACAAGGTTCTTACGCTTGTCTGTTGAATCCTGTACAATTTTTACAAGCCCGTTTTTTTCAAGAGAAACCAAGGTACGCTGGGCAGAAGATTTATCGCGTTCGGTAACATCGGCAATTTCTTGCTGAGACATTCCTTCAAGCGCATGAGCAGTTAAAAGTATCGGAAATTGGTCAACCTTAAGATTGATATTTTCCTCTTTGAACATCTGTTTAGCGTTGCGAAAAATCACTCTCTTGATCCTTTGGGCCTGAAAGAAAAATGTGTCTTTCATTTCGGCAAAGAATCTTTCGGAAATAAGTTCTTGTTTGTGTTCTTTTTCCATTTTCAGAATGATGTTTGCAAAGTTAATGCCAGAAGTTGATATGTCAACTTAGTCAAATTCTATTCGTCCGATTCAACTCTCTTTTTATCGTAAAACTGTTTTAAAACGATAGGGTAGCGGGGTTAGTTACCCTAAAAACATTCACTGTTATATCACGGTATGAGGATTGTTTTTCAAGCTGCATCCCGTTTTTGCGGGCTACCGCCATCGAGTTATTGTTTTGGGGATGTATCAATGATATTACCGTATCCGTCAGGTGGTTATCAAAGGCAAAGTGTTTGCAAAATATGGCTGCTTCGCCGGCGTAACCCATACGGCGGTATTGAGGCAACAGGTGGTAGCCTATTTCAATTTCATCCACGCCATCAATGGTTTGTTTAAGCAAGCCGCATTGGCCCACCAATGCTCCCGTGGTTTTATCAATCAGCGCCATCAAGCCGTTATCATTATCATAACGCCAGTTCATACGGTCTATCCAGCTTTGGCAGCGCTCTTCATTAGTCCCGTCAAACGTGCCTAAAAACCGGGTTGATTCTGCATTGTAAAAAAATGGCAGCCAAGCGTCATAATCACTTTGGGTTACTTTTCTAAAATGTAACCTGTCTGATTCAGCATCTTCAATAATAAATGATTTCATGTAGTGTGATTTAACGGTAAAAAAAGCTACCCTATTTTTATAATTGCCACAAAGGCACAAAGTATTCCGTATTGGGTTTCTGAATGCCTTTGCGGCAGAATATTGGTTGTATTATGATTGTACGGCAGGAAAATCCTTGCGCATGCAAATACTGTTGTTCAGGTTCACATACACGCCGTATTTTTCGGTTTCTATATAACCTATCCGTTTGTATAGGGCAACGGCTTCGGGTTGATTATCGCCGGTTTCAAGCACACAGGCATTGTAGCCCAGTTCTTTTGCCCATTGTTCAAGGTTGTCCATAATCAGTTTGCCAATACCTTTTCGTCGGTACTCAGGGCGAACAAACATCCGTTTAATCTCAACGGCGTTTTCGTCGTAGGGTTTAAAACAGCCGCAACCAATGGCTTTTTCGCCATCGTACACAACAATCACGGTGTCAATACCATCTACTTTGTTGTGAGGGGAGTACTGTTTTTGTACTTCTCCATACTGACCCGACAAGTAGGCGTTTAGGTCGATGATTAAGGTGTTGAAATCGTCGCTTTCGCTGTTAGTTCTTCTTGCAGTATACATTTGTTTTCAGAGTTTTGTGGGCGAAAATTAACTCCGATACCTCCATGTATTCAAGTGCAAAGCGATGGAAGTGTTAATAATTTATTCACGTAGGGTTGTGGATTGGTAGAAAATGCAGCAGCGCAAAAGCAATAAACATTGCTTTTGCGCCGCTGAGAATGGAATACAGTTAGGATTAGGCCAATGAGCGTTTGTACTTATCGTAAAAGAACAGTGGCAAGAAGCCTAAGTTTAGGATTACAATACCCAACACAAACATTATCGATGCACCGGGCCAGTGCTGCATTTTGAAAAGTAGACCTGTGCTGCAAAGAAATACGGCGATGTAGGCCAATAAATACATGGTTGCTTTCATAAAGATTACTTTTTTATAGGTTAATAAAAAGAAGGTTTTTTGTTGGGTTTCATGCAGGCCGTTTTCACCAAAGGCAACAATGGCATTGCGGTAGGCGATGGTAAAATCTGTTTCGGTACCGGTTTCAATGGCGCAGCAAATGTGGTCAACTAAACTATCAGCAAGGGCAGGCATAGTGATGCCCCTTTGTGCAATATCATTACGTATAAAAGCTATTTGTTCAGTAGTAAGCTCCATTAGGTTGTGGGTTTAATGTTTAACAAACTGCTTATTGTGCCAAAAAAATCGGATACTTCTACTACCCGTTGTCTCGCTACTGAGGTACCCTCATGGGTTAGCGAGTAGTATTTGCGTACCCTTTTACCGATAAATTCCTCTTCAGTCTTTACTACACCATCGGCTTCAAGTTTATGCAAAGTGGGGTAAAGAGCCCCTTCGGTAATGTTTATTTTGCCAGAGGTAAGGTCTTTTACTTTCTGGGTGATTTCGTAGCCATACATTCTGCCGTTGTCCTCAAGCAGTTTTAGGATGATGGGTTGCAGAGTGCCTTTTAGTAGATCTTTTGGATACATAAGTCAAATATACATAAATAACTTATGTATTGTGTGAATTATTGTATTGCCCCATGAAAATGTTTTTGATGGTGCAATTAGTTTGTTACTGTTTAAGGAGGGTGGATTACTATAATCAAACAAACCTTTTCGTCATAGCGAGGTCTTCCGAAGCAATCCTATCCAATACAAACGGATTGCTGCAACTAAACAGGGTATAGATTAGGGATGAGCAAATAATAACAAGTAAAAATATATCTTTAAATAGAATTAAAGGCGGCTTTAGTTTAGTAATAAAAGGAAGACTATGTAATGTTGTGTGGTAATAGTTTACTTAATTTTTTCAGCAATCAATTCAAATTTATATATAGCAGGTTTCATTTTGAATATTGGTACACTAGGATATTTTGATTCAGCTATTTTTATAATCTCATCCTGATTCTTTTCACTCATGGCGTAACCAATGATTATCTCTGCTATATCATCTTCGTATATTTTTTCAACGGTATTGGCAGCTTTTGTCCGTATTAGGCGGTACTCTTTTTCATATCCCCACATTGAGTGTTTTGTAAATAATAGAGTAGTTATGTCTGATATATCACTAGTAGTAGGAAGAATAACAGGATATTCATCAACGTAATTAATAGGACCTCCTCCCCACTTACGATCCTTCTCAAATAAAAAACGTCTTGATTTTATTCCAATACAAAAACCTTTGTGCGAGTTTCCATAATGAGACCACATTAAAATATTGTTATATAACTCACTAAAACTTACAATACCAATTTTGGACGATAAACGATCATATGTGTTTTTTGTTGCTGCTTCTATCCACTTTGGGTCTTTATGTAGCTTTTGTAGACGATTGACTTCGATTTCGTGTTGAATTTTACTAAAATAAGGAAATTGATCTTTAATAATATCGTTTAAATAACTTCTTTCAAGGACTTCGTTTTCTGCAAATTTTTGATATGCAAACTGAATATTACAATCAAAAGGATCATTTAATCGGTTGGGTGAGGCAATAAAAATTTCACCATCAGTAATAACTTTTTTATGATAAGGATCGTTCCAGTCTCTATATTTATATAGCTTTTCCGGTAAAATAATTTCATCTGAAGTAATAAACTTTTTTGACATAGCGGTATTATACATTCTCCCTCAACCTCACGCCAACGCCTTCAACGGCTTCCATGCCCAGCCAATCCAGTACATTGTGGCCAAATATTTTTTGTTTGGTAGCGGTACTTAGGTCGGTCATTTCATCCAAAAACTTGCCGTGCTCCAAATCACCCAAAGGGAAGGGGTAATCCGTGCCGTACATTATTTTGTCTTCGCCCATCAGTTTTATCAGGTAGCGCATAGCGTCTTTGTCGTGTGTGATGCCGTCTACCCAAAAACGGCCAACGTATTCGCGCGGGTCTTGCACATCGTTTACGTTGCACAAATCGGGGCGGCATTGGTAGCCGTGTGAAATACGTCCCAACGTAAACGGGAAACTACCCCCGCCGTGGGCTATCATAATGCGCAGTTTGGGAAATTTATCAAATACACCGCCAAAAATCAGGCTGCACAAAGCGCGGCTTTCTTCGGCAGGCATCCCCACCAGCCACGGCATAAAATAGTTGGGCATTTGGTCGGTACCCATCATGTCCCAAGGGTGTATAAACAAGGCCATGCCCAAAGCTTCGGCAGCCTCGTAAAACGGGAAAAAGCTCTTATCGTCAAGGTTTTTGCCTTGTATGTTACTGCCAATTTGTATGCCGGGCAACCCCAACACATTGCGGCAGCGTTTCATTTCTTTTATTGCCAGCGGTATGTTTTGCATGGGCAGTGTTCCCAACGCAATAAAACGTTTGCGGTATTTGGCTTGTACTTCAGCAATGTGGTCGTTTAAGAAAATACTCCAATCGTAGGTATCTTCGGGTTTCGCCCAATAATTAAACAACACAGGCACGGTGCAAAGCACCATCATATCCACGTTGTGGGCGTTCATATCTTTGATAATTTCCTCGGGATCCCAGCAGTTTTGCTGCACCTCGCGAAAAAATTTACCATCGTCGCGCATCATGCGGGCCGCATCGGGCTTGTGGTGGTCCATGTAAATGAACCCCCCGTATCCGTATTTGCTTTTTAAATCGGGCCAGGTTTTGGGGAGTATGTGTGCGTGACTATCTATTTTCATTCCGTTTTTCTCTCATGTAACACCGCAATAAATACGATTGTTACTGCAAAAATACGGAAAATTATGAAGGGGTACACGCACCGTACAGCCGACTACTTTTGGAACAGGAGTACCAAGCGGCCTAAAATGTTTAATTCGGCTTTGTTACTACTTGCAAACGAGTGGATGATGAGAAGAGCGGTTTCCATGATAGTGCTCTTAAGTGCAGGGGTAAATACCTCTTTGTGGTTGTTGTAATATGTTTCGAAGTGTTTGTAGGCGTTATCAGCAGCGGGTAAAACTTCGGTTAAATAGTCAAAAGCAATACTAATGTAGTGCGCGGTATCGGTACCAAACTCATCCGTATTTTCATCTATCGCCAGCCATTTTTCCGTTACCGCGTGTTTAAGCGTTTCTATTTCAGCGGCATTTATGTGTTTATCGGCTGCGGCAATGCTGTAAAATAAATACCCCAAATGCCGGTATAAAGTTTCATTATTTTTCATAAGTCAACACCAAGTATAGTACAAAGCTATTGCTATTCTGTCAACAGTAAAATGATGAAAGTCAGTAGTTTTATAGGCCTAAAAATTGTGAACCCGCCCTTCAGTCAACAGCTTTTGCTTGGCGGTTTTCCAATCGGGTAATTTATCGGCTTGGTAGGTAAGTATGCGTATTTGTTTGGCTATCAATCCGCTTTTACGCATGGCATCAAGGTGAGCACCTTGTTTGGCAAATGCTTTCAAGTCTTCTTCAGTATTCCACAAAGTCATGGTGTAATGCATTGTCCAAACGCCTGAAGTTTTCTTATCAATGCAAGGGGTGTTTTGTAATTGCTTAATAATCCTTAATGCATATAGCGAAAGTGCAAAAAACTTGAAAGGGTTCTTAAGCTCTAAAGAGGTGATTGTAACAAACATTAATTGCAGGATTTATTGCAACAAATGTAAGTGTTACAAAAAATAACCCCGCTGCGAGAGTTAAAATCTACAGCGGGGTTACGCAAAAGGTTATTATAAATTACTGCGAAAGCTGTTCGGTTTTGGTAATAAGGTTCAGCAACTCCTCGCGATAGCCATTGGCAACGTTCAGTTTAGTGCTTTGCAACAGTTGCTTGGCAAGGGTGTAGGTGGCATCGCCTTTAAATTTTGAATCGCGGAGCAGCATGGCATACGCGGTAACACCGCAGGCAAACCGCAAGTTATCACTGGCTTTTTCGTACGATTGATTACTGTTTACCAACGTTTGTACCAGTAGTTTACTCACATCTTGGTCGGGGTTTTTATAGCGCAGTTTGGCAGTAAGCAACTCATTGCCGTAGTCTTTTAGGGTTGTTTTACGTTCAGTTTCTTGATACTTCAAATCAAAAAAGCCTTCAATGTTTTGGGTACTACCTACGGGTATAATTTCGTACAAAGCAGTAACGGTGTGGCCTGCGCCCAATTCTCCTGCATCTTTGGTGTCGTCGTCAAAATCTTGCGGGGGCATTTTACGGTTTTCGTACCCGATAAGGCGGTAAGCCTTTACAAACTTTGGATTGAACTCTACCTGTATTTTAACGTCTTTAGCTATTGTGAACAAAGTACCTGTAAGGTCGGTAACAAATACTTTTTTACTTTCTTTAAAGTTATCAATGTAGTAGTAATTACCATTGCCTTTATCGGCCAGTATTTCCATTTTACTGTCTTTGTAATTGCCCATACCAAAGCCGCATACGGTAAGAAACACCTTTTCTTTGCGCTTTTGCTCAATCAGCGTTTCCATGTCCTCGTCGCTGTGCAGCCCTACGTTAAAATCACCGTCAGTAACCAAAATAATGCGGTTGTTTCCGTTTTTCACATAATTTTCACCCGCAATTTTATAGGCCAATTCCAGCCCTTCACCCCCCGCTGTTGAGCCGCCTGCATCTAAATTATCAATAGCACTTTTTATGGCCTGTTTCTCAGAGCAAGCGGTAGAGGGGAGGGCTAACCCAGCAGCTCCGGCATAGGTAACCACTGAAATACGGTCTTTGGGGCCCATTTGGTCAACCAGTAGCTTTAGTGTCTTTTTCACCAAAGGGAGTTTGTTCTCTTCTTCCATCGAGCCTGAAACATCTATCAGAAACACCAAGTTGCTGGCGGGAAGCGTTGAACGCTCGGCTTCTTTGCCTTGCAGACCTATGGCTACAATTTGGGTGTTTTTATTCCAAGGGCAAGAGGCTGTTTCCATGTAAATATTGAAAGGGACATTGCCTTTGGGGGCTACATAATCGTAATCGAAGTAATTAATGAACTCCTCAATCCTGATGGCATCTTTGTGTGGTTTTTCGCCGCCCTCTACCATACGACGGGCGTTTGAGTAGGAGGCATTGTCCACATCAATACTAAAGGTTGAAAGTGGCTCACTAAAAGGGCTCAGGTATTCGTTTTCAATCAACGGAGCATAACTTTCGCTGCTTTCCGGCTCTTCATAACCAATGTCCCAAAGCACAGAATCACTGTACATTCCTAAATTGGTGGTAAGCGATTCCGTAAGGTCTTCCTCATTTTTTAATACCCCGTCGGTTCTACCTTCTCCTAAATTCCATTCATACGAAACAGCACCCCCAAGTGCCGGGGAAAGGTTCAAATCACGCGTGAAACCGCTGGTAAGGTTTTGGGTTATTGTATAAGTACCTATAGGAGCGGTATAGTTATGAGAAGTAGCTCCAAGGACAATGTTGCCGTCACCAAAGGCCCAAGTGTTTGCGCTAGGTGTGTGCGAAACTGAACTGCTAATTATAGTAAGGGATTTATTGCTATTAGATGCAGCTATGTTTTTATTACCTGTGTTAGTTGTTGTGTTTTGGTCTTCCTCTGCTTGAGCAGTTTTGCTTTCTTCAATTATGGTGATGTTCGGTAGTTCCTCCTCATTCGTATTGTATTGGCGGGCAGAGTCGTAGGTTTCGTTTTGGACTACAAATTGTGTTTCAGTTGCGCCGTTATACACAAACCAAGCAGAAATGAGTATGGCCAGTGAGGCTGCTGCTCCTGTGGTATATATAATCCAAAGCGGAAGTTTGCGGCGTTTTTCTTTATCAAGGGATAGCTCAATATTATCCCACACGCTGTCAGGCGGAGTGGTTTGAGGCAAGTGGTCAAGTCCCTTATTTATATCGTTTGTCATGGCTTTAATTCTTTAAGTAGGGTTTGCAGTTGTTTTTTTGCATGATGTAACTGCGAACGTGAGGTTACTTCTGTGATACCCAAAATAGTTGCGGCTTCTTTGTGACTATATCCTTCTACCGTTACCAATGTAAATACGCTGCGGTATCCGTCGGGCAGTTGGTTGATGGCCTTGTCAATATCCGCCGAGTTGATGTGTTGCAGTTGTTCTACCAAACTATCGTGTTCTTCCGGGTCGAACGGTTGATAGCGGAATTCAAACTTGCTCTTTTTCACGGCCTGCCTTATCACTATGGTTTTTATCCAAGCCCCCAGCGTACTTTGCCGCTTAAAGGTTTTCAGGTCTTTAAAAACTTCGATAAAAGCATCCTGCAAGGCATCGCAGGCCATGTCGTAATCGTTTAGTATGCGCAGGGCAATAGTAAACATGGCAGCCTTGTACTGGTCGTACAATTGCTTTTGCGCCAGCCGTTCCCCGTTAATGCAGCGGTCAACAAGGTCGGGCTGTTGTATGTAGTCAGAAGATAACGTCAACGTTTTTGTCATCATGCACCCTAAAGGGAGGGGATGCCATTAATACGTTGCATGATACTAAAATATTTTTGCTATAAATTAGTGTTTGTTACACAGGCAGTTTGGTAAAATATTTTGCAGAAACTAAAAATCCTTCTTGACAAGTAAAGTATTTTTATATCTTTGCACTCCCTTTTTCGGGGTGTAGCGCAGCCCGGTAGCGCATCTGCTTTGGGAGCAGAGGGTCGTAGGTTCGAATCCTGCCACCCCGACTTAGAAAGACAAGCCTTTCAGCGATTTTAAAGCTGAAAGGCTTTTTCATTTGCACAAGATTTGCACAAAGAATTGACCCTTAATCAATTGATGTATTTAAAGTTAGAATAGTTTATATTGCGTTTTAAACTACCTTGGAAAAGTAGCAGTGCTATTGCTCCTATTAAACTAACTAACCTAGCATTCAGATGAGCTCTCACGATCCGATTCGACAATCAAAGTATTTAAGACAAACATTATCTCAGGATAAAAAGCCAGTTGGTTTTTTTATTTCGGCAGGTTGCCCGCTAGCAGTCAATATGCCTGATGGCAAATGGCCTCTAATTCCTGATGTCGCAGGACTGACAAAATATATCGGGGAAGAGTTACAGAAAGAAACAAACCTAAGAGACAAAAAGTCAAAAAGTATATCTGATATTTATAATACCTTAATTCAAGAAATCGAAAAAACAGATAAATCTAATCCTAATATAGAGGATATTCTAAGTTTTGTCAGAGGATTAAAACAGATTTCAAAGGGAGCCAATAATGTAAGAGGACTTTCGGAAGAAGAATTAATTGATATTGAAGCCGAAATTTGTAAGAAAATCTCTCTGAAATTGCGTGTTGATTTACCCGATAACAAAACTCCATACCATAAATTAGCAAAATGGATACATAACATTGAAAGGGACACTCCTGTTGAAATTTTTACAACGAATTATGATTTATTATTAGAAGAAGCTTTCGAACAAATTGGTGTTCCTTATTTTGATGGGTTTGTGGGTTCCCGAAAACCTTTTTTTGATTTAAGAGCGGTAGAAGATGGGTTAACACCAAAACATTGGTCAAGGCTTTGGAAAATTCACGGCTCTATTAATTGGTATTTAAATGGGAAAGAAGTATATCGCTCAACAAGTTTAGATGAAGATGATTCCTATATAATTCACCCATCACATTTAAAATATGACCAAAGCAGAAAGATGCCTTACTTGGCATTAATAGACCGCCTTAATAAATTTCTGCGCCAAAATTCCGCCGTGTTAATAATGTCGGGCTATTCATTTAGTGATGAACATCTAAACGACACTATACTTAGTGCTTTAAAAGCGAATCCAACGGCAATGGTGATAGGACTACTATTCGGACCTTTATCTACCAATATTGAAGAAGAATGTTCTGATGGGAGCAAGGCTATAAAAGCAGTTGTGAGATATGAACAAGCTTTGAAGTTGTCTGAAAATCGATCCAATTTAAGTATTTGGGCCTATGATGAGGCTGTAATCGGAGGCCTAAGAGCTAAATGGGTTCCGACAAAAATAGGATATGAACAAGACGAGAATATAGGCAATGCGGTCAGAAGATTTATTGAAAAAATTAAAGATGCAGAAGGTAAGGAAACTGACGACGAAATAATTCGATATGAATTTCGACTTGGTGATTTCTCGATACTTGGTGACTTTTTGCAGGAGCTAATTGGCAAGGACCAGTTTAAAATAGAGGAGCATGGAGAGTAAATCTACTTACTTAGGAACTGTTCAAGATGTCACAGGAACATCTGTAAGTGTTTCATTGGGGAATGAAGCACTTTCTGGCCTTACTTACGTAGATGGAGAGGGATATAGAATTGGCCAAATAGGGAGTTTTGTGAAAATTCCTATCGGATATATAGAGCTTTTCGGAATTGTCACACAAGTGGGAGCCAGCGCAGTACCCCAAACTCAACAAACAAATCAACCTTACGGTAATAGATGGCTGAATATCCAACTTTTGGGTGAAGGCCAGAGGAATGGTAAGTTTGAAAGGGGACTTTCGCAATACCCAACTATTGGTGATGAAGTCCACCTGGTTTCTGAAAATGATTTAAAAAAAATATATGGACAACCGGATAAACCATATTTTGTAAAGGTGGGTCATATTTCTGGTGCTGAGTCAATTGCTGCATTAATAGATATAAATAAATTAATTACTAGACATAGCGCTGTTGTTGGAACTACTGGATCTGGAAAATCAACGACAGTCGCATCATTGATTAATGCACTAGCTAACCCTAAAATTTATCCTGCTTCGCGAATTGTCATTCTGGACATTCATGGTGAATATGGTCAAGCATTAAGAGATAACTCTAATGTTTATAAAATTAATGCAGATAGAAGTTTGGGTGAAAACGAGTTATTTCTTCCCTTTTGGGCATTAAGTTTTGAGGAGCTTGTCGAAATTTGTTTTGGTGGCTTTTCTAATGAGAAGGATAAGACTATTGTTTTAGAGCGTATACTTGAAAAGAAGAAAAACTCCCTAATTAATTTCCCAAAAGACGGAGCAGATTTAGATAATCTTAATGTTGATAGCCCAATCCCTTTTAGTTTATGCCACCTTTGGTATGAACTTTATATTGAAACCTTAGGGAAATATTATCGAAGCAGACCGGGGCAGCCAACAGACAATTTAGCCTTTGAAACCGACTCAGAAAATAATGAGTTACGTGGAAATCCGATTTCAGGTACACCTCCTATATTTAAAAAAATCAATACTAATAACGCTAATGGCGACCTTGTCGGGCACTTGCCAGATACTTTGAATATTGGTCAACAACTTCATTCTTTAGGCTCAAAGCTTCGGGTGCCAAGATTTGACTTTATTTTTAAGCCTGGGGCTTGGCTTCCTGGTGAAAATGGTCAAGTAGAAAAAGACCTTGATGAATTGTTGCAAGGATGGATTGGAAGTGAAAAACCAATAACAATTCTAGATTTATCAGGTGTTCCAACAGCGGTACTCAACTTAATTATAGGAGTACTACTAAGAATATTATATGACGCTTTATTTTGGTCACGTAAACTTTCCGAAGGTGGTAAAAATCGACCGTTATTAATTGTGATGGAAGAAGCGCATAATTATCTTAATGATAATTTCTCGGGACTCGCATCACAGACTGTCCAGAGAATCGCTAAAGAAGGCAGAAAATATGGAATAGGGGCAATGATAGTTAGTCAGAGGCCCTCTGAAATAAACTCAACAATTCTCTCTCAATGTGGAAGCTTCTTCGCGCTTAGATTGTCAAATTCAACAGATAGATCTCATATTACAAGTGCTGTTACTGATAATCTAGAAGGGTTAACAAACATGTTACCTATTTTAAGAACTGGAGAAGCAATTATATTAGGTGAATCCGTTAAATTACCTATGCGCGTGCTAATAGATGCGCCAGACAAAGATAAAAGACCAGATAGTTTTGATCCAGTAGTATATGATGAAAAACCACCTTTTGATTCCACAAGCCCAGGGGGATGGGGAATCAAAAGAAATGTATCCAAAGAAGATTATGAAGATATAATGCGCGTGTGGAGATCACAAAACCCTAATCATCCAAATATTATAAAATCAGATAAAATGAAAATCACTAATGTAACTTCATCCACTATTGCTTCAATTGGCTATGACGAAAATTCTCAGACCCTTGAAGTTAGTTTCCTATCGGGTTCATCATATCAGTATTTTGATGTTCCGAAACATGTTGCCGAAGAGTTTATTGAAAACCCACCGGAAGGTTCTCATGGAAAGTATTTGTCATCAAATATTAAAGGAACATACAGATACACAAAGGTGTAATATAATATGGGAACAGTATCGATTAACCAACAACTTAGTCGCATTGAAATTTCAGGCTTTGAAATAGAAAACCCAATTGTATTTAACTACTTTAACAACCTTCCGGCCTCAGAACGGGAAGGGAAATTAATTCGTGCAATTTATATTGGAATTCTGGCTTTGATGGAAGACAGGATTTCAGCTTTTCTTTCAAAGACCAGCAACGAGTTGGGAACTGAACTTGAAAGCCTTAAGTTGATTTTTGAAATGAAGAAAGAACTCTTTTACAAAAGCAATGTAAAGGGTGTTCTAGCTGAAGAAGAAATAGCCGATTTCTTAAATCAATATTTTTTGAAGAAAAATTTAAATGATAAAGCCCTTTTAACTGGAAACACAGTTGGTCATTTAGAAAAAAATAAAACGGGGGATATTGTTTGTGAAATAAATGGCAATTCAGAAACACGAATAGTTATTGAATGTAAATTTGATAAAGGGATCAAGCTGGGAGAGATTGAAAATAGAGATATTTTCACGCGAAAAACTGATACGGCTTGGAGTCAATTGATTGAAGCACAAGCTAACCGAGGCGCGATGGCAAGTTTGATTGTTTTTGACGCATCTTTAGTTGACAGTTCAATATTGAAATTTTGCGATAATGTTGGATACATACCTGCCGTAGGATTTATAGCAATAGTCAATAGCCAAAAAGGCGATTATTCGAACCTTGCTATTGCATATATGCTACTAAGAGATATTGCATTAAACGCAAAACCAACTGAGCTTGATAAAGATCTTCTTGCAATAATGATTAACAGAATTATCAAAGATATCAATTGCATAATAAAAATAAAGTCTTTAGTTTTAAGTAATATTGAAAATAATAGAGAAATACTTAGGCAGCTAGAAAAAAGTATTTTATTAATGCAATTCAACCAAGATTACTTAACAAAGTTTCTAAACGAAGGAACTCTGAGTAAAAGAGACCTACTTAATTACTATATGGGCGAAGACGTTAAAGATAAATATAAAGTGATAGAAAAAGAAATAAATGATGTCTGTCAGTAGTTCTGATTTAATTTGGTACGCTTTGCGTACCAAATTAAATTTAACATGACGGAAAAGTTCAACATTGGACTTACTGGTAAATACTTCACCTATTCCTATCCAATTTCTTGACGCATTGCGTCAAGAAATTCAAAATCCCCTTTACCGATCAAAATGCAATACCTACGCTTACTTTTCTTATCTACCCTTGTTTCGTATGCAATGATCTAAAAATCTCTTATGAATTTTCCCACAACTTGCAGGGCAGACATAACGGCGCAAGGAGTATAAAAGCCGCTCCGCAGTTCATTGTTGCTTTCATACCCATTGCTCTTTCAATTGCTTGGAAGCCATCTTGCCCCCGCAATGTAGGCTGCGCACCGGGCTCTTTCCTTTGATTTTGTTTAAGCGGCTTTTCTCTTTTTCTCATTTTCACCCCGAAAGGGGCTAAGCAAATTTCATCCCCCGCACCTTGTCAAGGCCGGGGCCTTCGGGGCATTCAAATTTTTTCTTTCGTGCCTCATAAAAAATTATGACCTGCCGCCTTGCCAATTCCGCCATGCCGCACAATGGGGAGTTGCTTATCCCTTTCGGGGGAAATGTTTTTTGTTGTGAGAGAATCTCGCACGGCTTAAAACAAAATCATTTAAAGCAATGACAATACCCAAAAACAACGGCAACGGTGCGAAGGAAGTAACACCCGCCACAAACAACAAAACCATCAATCAACCCGATGTTAATGGCAAAAACACAGCACCCGCAAAAGAGGGAACCGCACCCAAAGCCGAAGAAAAGCCAAAAGCGGAAGAAAAACCGTCAACCGCAGAGGCCACCGCACCGGAGCAGCCCAAAACCTTAGAGCAGCAAATCCAGTATTTTTTAGGGCTGGAAAGGCTGGTGAATATCCGCCGCCGCTTTGAAACGCATTTGGAGGCCGTCAACGGGCTTGAAATAGCAGACGAGGATTTAACAAAGTTTGAAACGGGCAACACCTACGGCGTGCGCATCGAGCTGCACGACAGCAACCGCCGAGAATACAACATCACCAACCCCAAGCTGGTGAAAGAAATGCTTGCCCACCTTGCAGGCCTGTTAGAGGGCAAAATCGCTGAATATGACACGCAGATTTTAGCCTACGGCCAAAAGTGAACCCCGGCACAGCCCGTGCAGCCTGCACGGGCTTTAAACTTTTAAACTTATGGTAAAAATCAAATACGAAAATCCCTTTGAAGAACTGGAGTTTCTGGTACAGGTGCGCAAAGTGCTATCCGCCCGCGCCGACCAGCTTGAAATGCTGGTGGAGCGGGACTCTCTCAAGCGTGACCAGCCAATGAGCATGGAAATCGAAAATCGCGGCCTTGTATTTAGAAGTACGCATAAAGGAATCATCACTAAAGCGCTTGCTTACATGCTTGCGGAGTACCGCAAGCGGCTAACAGCAATAGAAAGGGAAATCAAAGAATTGTCAGAAAAAATAATTGAATATAACCATGACAACACAAACAACAGAAACCAAAAAACGACCGATTGACGAAGCTCGTGAACGCCTGAAACTTCTTAGCCTCGAAGTGGCCGACCTTGTGGAGGCAGGTACGTTCTTAACCATTAATGACGCAATAGTTGAAACGCTTTATAAAAGCGACGCACACCGCCAGTTTAAAAGCTATCAGCAATGGAGAAAAGAAGGCTACCAGGTACAGAAGGGAGAGAAAGCCTTTTTACTATGGGCGCGGCCAAAAGAAATTCAGCGGCCAATCGAGGACGGCAAAACTGCCGAAGAGCTTGACGAGCTTATGAAGTTTTTTCCGCTGGCTTACTTGTTTTCAAATGCGCAGGTTGACCCGGTAGGTGAGCCAGTCGAAGTGCCGGAAGCAGAACCACCCGCTACGCTTCACAAGTTCAGCTTGGAGCCTTTGGAGTATTAAGTACCATAACCAACCTATGCCTTTCTATATAGCACAAGGCATATAAGAAAAGCAGCCTGACAATGGACTGCTTTTTCGCCGCCGGAAGCGGCAAACCCTTGTCTTCTTATTTTTTAACGGTAAGGGTTTATCCCTTTTCAATTCCTTTCGCTTACTTCCCCTTCTCTTCTTCACTTCGGTAAGCTTACAGGAAATCTTTATCATAAATTTTGACAACTAATAGTCCTTTTATAACATACCTAAATAATCGCACAAAGTCAGGAAATGCAAGGCATACAGGCGAACGCCAGTTGCAGAATTTTCTTGAAGTTTTGCAAATATCCCTGATAAAAAAGTGTCATTAAGAAGTTTGGAAAAGCCTACAAAAAGGCATAGGTAAATTTTAGGTTTATCTCTTAGGCGGGCACATTCACATAAACAAGAAATTTGTATGTATTGCGGAAACTGCAACTTGTTTCTGCATACGATGGAATTTTCAGCGGATTCAATTGACAACATGATAGGATTATATTCCTATATGCGGATTAGCTAACAGTAAGGAGTATGGAATGAGCGATACTATTAAGGATATTTTGCAGCAACTATCAATCAGTGACGGCAACCAATTTTTGGCCGCACTGCATATTCAGATGAATGGCTTTCTTGATGAAGAAACTATTGAAAAAGTGACAGGTCTGTCCTCGGAACAAATATATCGTATGTGTCTTAGAGGCGAGTTTCCCCAAAAGCAAATTATTTACGGAAACATAATGGGCTGGCGTGTAAGAGATATTCAGCATTGGCTGGAAAAGAATTATTCAACGCAATACAGTGTGGTAAACGGAAATGACTAATTCCTTACCTGAAATTGGATTTGTGAGAATAAATGAAATTTTAAAAGTCTTTCCGGTAGGCAAATCTTCATGGTGGGCTGGCGTAAAAGATGGGCGTTTTCCACAGCCTGTAAAACTTGGTCCTAAAACCACAGCATGGCGTGCTCAGGATATTCATGCTTTACTTGATGATATAGGACAAAAATAGGCTCCAAAAACCGCAGAAATCCGTGGGGGCATTTGTGGGGGCATGTGGAAAGTTCGAACTTTAAATATTCAATAACACCAAACATTTAAAGTTCATTTATTAATCCCTTCACTCGCTCCATTTATTCCTCCAAACAAGTCTAAAATCATTCAAAAAACCTTGCAATTCTGAGGGTTTTATGAGATTCTATCATCTAACCCCGTCTTAACTGATGCCCCCAAATCTAGCCTCATTGGGGAAGTTTTTGGGGGCACAAATGAAATAGCAGAAATGGAGATGCCCCCATATGCTAACGAATCTTCAATGTAGCCAGGCAAAACCTAAGGATAAATCTTACAAACTCGCGGCAGGGCGGGGTTTGTACTTAGAAGTCATGCCTAACGGCAGTAAATATTGGCGCATGAAATACCGCTTTGCTGGTAAGGAAAAGCGGTTGGCATTGGGTGTTTACCCTGAAACTTCTTTAAAAGAAGCTGATGAGAAGTGTACGGCAGCCCGGAAATTGCTGGAACAGCATATAGATCCTATGCAGGCAAAGCAAAGCGCCAAGCTCTTTGCCGAAAAGAAAGCCGGAGATACGTTTGAGGTCGTAGCCCGTGAGTGGCATGAAACCTTTAAACTTAAGTGGACAGAGCGGCATGCAAAGACTGTATTACATAGGCTTGAACGGGATATTTTTCCGCGAATTGGTTTTATGCCGATTTTGGATGTCAGGCCATCACACATTATTTCTGCTTTAGAAAAGGTTCAAAAACGCGGAGCGGTTGAACCTGCGCACCGCTTGCGGCAATACTGCTCTCAGATATTTCGCTATGCTATTATTTATGAAAGAGCATTAATAAACCCCGCTGCGGAAATAGGTATGGTTTTAAAACCTGTTGTTAAATCACATTATGCCTGCCTTGAAATAAAAGAAATTCCAAGCCTGCTATTTGCTCTAAACTATAATAATGCCCGTCTTCACCATGACACCCGGCAGGCTATACGTCTGCTTATGCTCACTTTCGTTCGCACTAAGGAGTTAATCGAGGCAAAATGGGATGAAGTTGATTTCGACAATAAACAGTGGGTTATACCGCCCGAACGTATGAAAATGCGTAACGAACACATAGTACCTTTGTCACGGCAGGCGATTGAAATCCTTATGGACTTGAAGGAGCGAAATGGAACGCATGCATGGATATTTCCCGGCCACCATTCACCCCGGAAGCATATGAGCAATAATACAGTATTAAAAGGGTTGGAGCGGCTTGGGTTTAAAGGTCGCATGACCGGGCATGGCTTTAGGGCACTTGCCATGAGTACTATAAAAGAAAAATTAGGCTACAGGCATGAAGTAGTTGATCGGCAGCTTGCTCATGCGCCTAAAAGTCTGGTTGATCGTGCTTATGATCGAGCAAAATTTCTAGACGAGCGTACTAAGATGATGCAGGACTGGGCCAATTATCTTGCAAAAAGTTAACTCTAAAAAGGGTGTTTTAACGGTAGTAAAAATGAAATTTTAACTGTTTTTTGCAGTGAATTGATTAGGAATGAATTCTACCCGTAAAAGTTTCCAAATTATTGAATTTTCAAAACAAAATTTAATAAATTATTTAAAATCTATTAGTGAGTATCCAGGAGAAAGAATAGAACATAAATATTTAGTTAAATATCTACTTTCATATTTTGATGGAAAGTCTGATCCAAGCAAGTATGAGGTGAGGACAATGATAGTTGAAAATGAATATGTCAGTGAAACTTACCACCACGATTATAAGTTTTACTATGTTGATTCCTATAAAGAAATAAGTAAAAAAGTAAGAAGGATACATTTCTTTAAAACT